>NZ_JAVLSP010000009.1:0-79467 GCF_031528575.1 Candidatus Sororendozoicomonas aggregata | reverse complement strand
ATCCTCAATTTCTCGTAATCCTCGCTACGGGCGCTATTCTCGGTCAGGCTCCTAGGAGCCTGTCGGACTTAAGACAATTTCGGCCTGAAATCCAGAAAGTGCGAGTAAAGTGCGAGAAAGTGCGGCCAGAATTTCCGATCAATTACAGGTTTTGCTGCCGACAGAAAATATGGCTCAGGCGTCAAAAATTTTTTTATACGTATTGGTCAATGACTGTTTGAAAACAGGTTTGTACTGCTCCACATGACTGAATTTTCATGGGATAAGCCAAGTCGTAACAGCCGCGACCAGTGAGGTTGTCTCAATGGTTTGAAACCCATAACTGGTCTTGATATTTTGTTATACTTTTTTGAATCTAATTATTTGTTTTTTATCGTCGAAAAGACTTTTAAAATTAGTTGTCTGAGAGAGTTGATGGTTGCGAACTACTGGATATTTATTCAAAAAAGGATGAGTTATATTTTGAGTGCCTGCTCAAAAAATGGTGTTAAACACGCCTGTATAGTGATGATTTTGTTATGGCTTTCAGGGTGTAGTCATGACCCGTTGAAGGTGCCTGTGAAAGATTTAAGGGAACGGCCTGTGGTCATAAAGGGGGTGCATGTCGTTAAATCCGGTGAGTCTCTCTATGGCATTTCATGGCTTTATAATAGAGACTTTAAAGAAATAGCAGCAGTTAATAAATTGACCTTTCCGTATACTATATACCCAGGACAAAAACTCTCTTTAGCACGTAAGACGCGATCTGATCGTGTTGCTTCCATTTCCAGAAAAGTGGTACCTTCACAAAATCACTTGTCAAAAACGGATGAAAAAACATCACCAAACAAAGTGCATAAAATGGGTGATGATAGTGAATGGTTGTGGCCGGTATCGGGCGAGGTGATTGAGGGGTTTTCCCTGTCGGGTCGTGTTAACAAGGGTATTGATATCAAGAGCAAATTAGGAGAGTCTGTAAGAGCAGCCGCCGCTGGAGATATTGTCTATTCCGGCTCAGATCTGGAGGGTTACGGCAGGCTGATTATCATCAAACATAACAGTAGCTATCTGAGTGCGTATGCTCACAATAGGGAGTTATTTGTGCGCGAAGGAGACTCAGTTAAAGCAGGCCAAAAGATAGCCGAAATAGGTTCTACAGGAACAATAGAACCTAAGCTGCACTTCGAAATTCGGCGCAATGGCAAACCGGTTGATCCTTTGGGGTATCTACCGAGGCGTTAAGCGTCATCGGGCAGCAGCAGTAGAGGGATCTCACGGGTGTTGGCGCAGCAAAAAGGCTGCCCGGCAGAGAGTGGGACTTTCGGACAGGACTGACTCTTATGGTAGCGAAGAGGGATGACTCAGAATTAAGCAGTTATGCTGAGGATTTGATTCATGGAGAGGATCAACCGCTTGAAGCCACTGTGGATCCGGTGGAAGAGGAGCCTAGTGTAGTGGAAGCAAGGCCAAAAGCTGGTGGTACATCAGCGTCCACTGTGGCTGCTCGTAAGCGGGACCAGGATGCCTTCTACAAGTCTGTAGATGCGACACAGCTTTACCTCAATGAGATAGGCTTTTCACCTTTATTAACACCAGAAGAAGAGGTGCATTTTGCCCGGCTGGCACGTAAAGGGGTAGAGGCAGGTCGCAGGCGGATGATTGAAAGTAACCTGAGGCTGGTTGTTAAAATATCCAGGCGCTATGTTAACCGGGGGTTAACACTCCTGGATCTCATTGAAGAGGGCAATCTGGGACTGATACGGGCCGTTGAAAAATTTGACCCTGAGAGAGGTTTTCGGTTTTCAACCTATGCGACCTGGTGGATTCGGCAAACCATTGAGCGAGCAATCATGAACCAGACGCGAACTATTCGTCTGCCGATTCATGTTGTGAAAGAGCTGAATGTCTACTTGCGAGCTGCTCGTGAATTGACACAAAAGCTGGATCATGATCCGACGCCGGAAGAAATTGCCTATTTACTCGATAAGCCCGTTGATGATGTCAAGCGGATGCTGGGGCTGAACGAGCGGGTTACTTCTGTGGATACTCCTCTGGGTCCCGATTCGGAAAAATCCATTCTGGATACTATCTCGGATGATAAGGATGCTGATCCTGCCCAGTTATTACAGGATCTGGATTTGAATGACAGTCTGGATCGCTGGCTAGGTGAGTTGTCTGAGAAACAGAGGGAGGTTGTTGCCCGTCGGTTTGGCCTTAGAGGTTATGAAACCAGCACGTTGGAAGAGGTTGGCAGAGAGATTGGCCTTACCCGTGAACGTGTTAGGCAAATCCAGGTGGAAGCTCTGAAGCGACTGCGCAGTATTTTGGAAAAACAAGGACTGTCAGGTGAGTCGCTGTTCGGTGGTTAATAATGAGCGAGTCGATTAGAAAAAGAGTCTGTAACTCGGCTCATCGGTTTGTATCTGATCATTGAATAAAGCCCGAGCAGATATGACTGCTGTTCCTGGGTCTATATGCTTTGGCTGTTCTAGGAGCCTGTCCGAGAATAGCGCCCTTAGCGAGGATTACGAGAAATTGAGGATAAAATTTCTGTTTCTGATGAGAATAGCGGGGCTATTTGATGAATAAGCAGGAATTTTTAGGCCAATTTATCGCAACCGCAGTAGCGCAGTCTATTCTCGGACAGGCTCCTGGCAGGGTATAGGCCTTTGGCAGCAGTTTGGTTCTGAGAAATAATCTTAAAAGTATTGCTTCTCTTTCGGTCACTCAAATGGGTCTGAAAAATAGCTTTTGTTCGTTAAATAGCGCCACTTTGCCTCACAAAAGCAGCTTTTCATTTTCCATTTCTCATGCTCCTCGCTTCGGGCAGGCTTTTAAGACTGCTTCTGGCTCTCTCGGTCAGAGATTCTTAGTAGTGGATTATTCTGACTTTACTCAGGGAAAGGTGGATAAATCTCTCAATACATTCGTTAGTGCTGAGTTTTACCTGGTTGTGTTTGTCGGTTTTATGCTGTGGGAGTCCACTATAATTGCATTGTCATTAAAGCGATAGGGGAAGCGATTCAGATAACGGATCAGGGCTGCTGATGACTCTTAATGTGTTCTCCCTGGTTTTGGTACTGTGAACAGTCTGACGAAGCCCGTGGTGAGATAGATGCTGCTATCCGGGATGTTGAGGTTCACAGGACAGCTTGTATACTCCTGGTCATTGAAGATGCTTGATTTTTAAGCGAATTTTTAGCAGTCTTAGGGGGTGTTGAAAACTATATTGATCAGTCAATATAGATCAGATTTGGGACTGCGTGATAAAACTGTACGGGATGCCTGCGAGGGTGACCGTGTCAAGGCTGTTTTAATCCGATCTGAGGTCTACTCTTCTGCTGCGATTGCACCTGCTATACGAAAAATACGAAAAAGGACATTCACTAATCAGTGGTAATGTTCAGATGCTAAAATCAGCATCTTGATGCCACTTATTCTGTCGGTTTCTGTCGGTTTCTGTCGGTTTCTGTCGGTTTCTGTCGGCAAGTGGGAATAACCAGAAAGATGCCAAGCGATAGGCTCAAAGCCTGTTATCATAATTGTTTGATAACCATGGGAAGCTGAGGTATTCCATAAAACGCTAAAAACCAATGCTTCCATGGGGAAATCACCATGGCATACGCTGAGAACGCAAAAAAGTCGTATATTTCCATGGAGTTATACCGATAGCCTTTTCTAACCACCTTGATGAGCAGGGTTGGTATTTAGATTGTCAGTGCAATAGCCTGGTTAGGTCGGGCTGTTGGTATTACCTGGCCTTCAGGCTGGGAGTATTATCATCATGCGGAAGATGGCCCACTCCCAGCTTCGGGCAGAAATTTACTTGAAGGCGCTTCAGTCATCATTTGAACAGCTTCGCATCTGTGCTGATGTGTAAATTGAGCTGATAAACAAGAGATATCCAGGTCCGTCGGAGGGTAGGGAATGAGAGTAGTTGTTATAGCGGTATACAAATGCGGTACAAAGAATAGATGAAGATACCAAAAAGACTTCAGCCATTGGTTGAAAATGGCCTTATTGATGACGTGCTCCGTCGATTGATGAGTGGCAAGGAGGCGGATGTCTATGTGGTTCGCTGTGGTGAGCATATACGTTGTGCCAAAGTCTACAAAGAGGTGGCTAAGCGAAGCTTTAAAAAAGCTGTCCAGTATCAAGAAGGTCGTAAAGTACGTAACAGCCGCCGTGCTCGAGCGATGGAAAAAGGGTCCAAGTTTGGTCGTCAGCAGCAGGAAGAAACCTGGCAGAATGCCGAGGTAGATGCTTTGTTTCGATTGTCAAACGCTGGCGTCAGGGTGCCTGAACCTTATGTCTGTCTTGATGGTGTATTGCTGATGGAGTTGGTAGTGGATGAGGATGGTGATGTGGCACCTCGGCTCAGCGATGTGTCCATGTCAGCTGAGCAGGCGCGGGAAGACCATGCCGTGATGATGGGTTATGTTACCCGAATGCTATGTGCTGGACTGGTTCATGGGGATTTGTCAGAGTTTAATGTGCTGGTCGATGAGCATGGTCCTGTCATTATTGACTTGCCACAGGCGGTAGATGCAGCAGCGAATAATAATGCCCTGCCTATGTTGGAGCGGGATGTGAGTAATATGAACCGCTACTATGGTTTATATGCTCCAGAGCTTCTGAACAGCCAATATGCCAGGGAAATCTGGGATTTGTATGAAAGTGGCCAGCTGCATCCAGATGTGAAGTTGACAGGCCGCTTTAAAAAGCCCAGCAAAGCGGCTGATGTGGATGGGGTTTTGCTGGAAATTAAATCGATACTGGCGGAGCAGGAAGAAAAAACAGCGCTTAAAAAAAAGGGCTTTTAAGAGAAGCGCAGGTCACTTCTGCTATCCTGGGAGCCTGTCGGACTTATGCTTTCGAGCATAAAATTCAGTAGGGCGAGTCAGAATTTTCGATCAATTTGCGCGAATAGTTGACCTATTTAAGCAAATTGATCGGAAATTCTGGCCGCACTTTCTCGCACTTTCTCGCGCTTTCTTGCGCTTTCTCGCGCTTTCCTGGATTTTAGGCCGAAATTGTCTTAAGTCCGACAGGCTCCTAGCCGTCTTGCCAGGCGGCTTTTCACTGTTATTGACTGAATTCAGGATCGCGATGACGGTATGGCCAACTGACCAATAAACCGTGGTTCCGTGACTTCGCAGGTATTTTTCACTGTCCCAACTACCCTAAGCCTGCTCATTAACCTGTTGGCGGATGCCATTTTTAACGAGAACAATCAGGCGCTTTTTATACAGGCCGCCCAGCGCCATTTTAAAGGTGCGTTTGCTGATACCAAAGATTTTCTTAATGGTGTCAGGGGGTGTGTGATCATTAAGGGGAAGAAAACCACCGCTTTCTTTCAGTTTTGCCAGAATGATAGTTTCCAGGGAGTGAATGGCATCCTTGTTATAACCAGGTTTTCTCAAGCTCAGATCCAGCTTGTTGTCGGGTCGTACCCGCTTAATAAAGCCATTGAGTTTCATGCCTTTGCGAACAGGGGATTGAATTTCCTGATGAAAGAGTACACCCATGTACTGTTCTTCAATAATTGCCGTATAGCCGATATCGGTTTCATCAGCAATCATCAGTTGAACGGGTTGCCCATTTTTATAGCTGTGGGGGGTGTTGTTGAGGAACTTGCCTATTTTAGAAGAGGCAACCAGGCGGTAGTTTTGTTTTTCCTGAAAGATGTAGACAACATAAAACTGTCCTGTCACCATTTTTTCTTTCTGTTCGCTAAATGGCACCAATAAGTCCTTGGGCATATTCCAGTCCAGAAAGGCTCCCATGCGGTTGGTATCGGTGACTTTC
This sequence comes from Candidatus Sororendozoicomonas aggregata, assembly GCF_031528575.1. Lineage (NCBI taxonomy): Bacteria > Pseudomonadati > Pseudomonadota > Gammaproteobacteria > Oceanospirillales > Endozoicomonadaceae > Candidatus Sororendozoicomonas > Candidatus Sororendozoicomonas aggregata. The sequence continues at coordinate 73,680 of NZ_JAVLSP010000009.1, read as the reverse complement.
AGGCAGGCAAATTGATTGACCTGGGCTTTGGGTTTCAAGGTGGTGGCAATAGGGAGACTGTCAGAATCCAGATAAATAAATACCTCCAGCTCGTCGCCAATACGGCATTGTTCAGGCATAAAACGCCGAGGCAGTAGAATATCATCCAGTAGCTCACCAGCAAGAAAAGCACCAAAGTCTTTTATTTTGACCACTTTCAAGCGGTTCATGGAGCCGATAATAGCCATAATAAAGCCTGTTATTGGGAGGGCTGAAAGTATATCACCAAACACGTAGCCGGGAAGGGGTATGGGCTATTTATGCAGGACGGTCTTATACCAATCGTTGTTGTTAACCCGGATATTTCATAAACATGCTCCTGGCCTTGCAAAAGATCTCACTGGCATCAGGATGAACAAATCGTCGTGATGAGTGTCGGGTTGTGTGCATGGTAGACATTCAAACTTGAAGCGTCAGCCTTGTCTCAAGGATGTGGTATTAACCTATTTGAAACATGACCCGAAAATGAGTGTCAACTGAGAATGCGCTGATTCGTTGGACTCAGACGTCAGCTTCAGGGCTGATGAATTTGCCCTGAAAAGCTGCCTCAAACTGTGCTTTTTTTGTTGGGTCTGTTCAGGGTGAGCGCTGTGTTGTCAAAATCGCGTTGGTGCAATCACCAGGGTAATCTTTATGGTTGGCACCAATACTTGAGACACCGCTGAGCAGAGTAAAACGTGACTTGTTGCTGTTGTTAGGGCTTGACCAGTGAACCAGGTAAGGGTGCATTAAAATAGCATCGCCAGGGGCAAGGGAGGGGGTTGTGGCGTGCAGACCCCATTGCAGGCTAAAGTTGTCTTTAGCAGGGGAGATATCAGTCAGTTTAACGTTGTTGTGAGAGCCGGGAACCACATATAACCCCCCATTGCCTGAATGGCAGGCGTCGATGGCGATCACAGCCACTACGTAGCTTCCGTGACGGTTGACGTCTTGCCATTGGGGATCACCATTGAGGCGAAACTCTATGTCTCTGTGTGGCTCGAAGGTGACATTGTCGCCTGGCGTTTTGGCATGAAACTGGCAGATCAGTTGCTCGAACTGGTCTGCCATCAGAATGTCCCCAAAGGCACAGAGTAATGATGGGTGGCGGGAGGTGGCCAGCAGGGTGGGATCAAGGCTGCCACAGCCGCAGACACGATGCAGTTTCTCCAGTTGCTTCTCCTGATTGCTTTCTATCACGAACTTTCCCCCCCTGTGATAGATACCTCCCTTGAAGTTCGCGGGTTTTTGCGTTGCCAGCTGATGTGCTTCTTTTAGAACCTGGTTAAGGGCGGCACGGGTCGTTTCGATTTCTTTCGTTTCAAGCAGTCCTCGGATGATGCAAAATCCTCTTTGGAAAAAATCACGCCAGTCGTCCTCAGATAGCGGTGAGTTTTTCTGGAACTGTCGTTTTGGCAGGGGCTGTATCATGATCAACCTATGGTGTTCAGGTTGTGTGGACGCTGTTTTTGAAGGTGCCTGTCAAAGGAGTTAGCGCAGTTCATGGCAGCTCCAATCATTGTTACAGGGTATATCGGCACAATGGAATCATATATTGATACTTTGTGGGGTACGTTGCTCATCGCTGCCATAAATAACATGAATAAATAGTTGCCATAACATGAAGAGTTGCCATAAAAGGCTTGTTCATGAAATACAGGGTAATCCATAAGTCGGTGTTCTGTCATGCAATGTGACCAGGTATGAGGATCATTTTTCTGTGGCTGTTCAGGGGTTGATATTCCTTTTTTTGCCCTTATCTTCATACTCAACGAACCCGGATATTTCATAAACTGCCCTTAGAGCCGCAAGGAGCAAGCAAGGCCAGGAGCATGTTTATGAAATATCCGGGCTAAGCCCTCGTTAGGCAATATCAGCCTTTAAAGGGCCTTCTATGGATTAAACAAGACGGTAAAGGTTAAGGGTTCCATGACCATCGAAGCAAACAAAGAAACGCTGGGTTTTCAGACAGAGGTAAAGCAACTGCTGCACCTGATGATTCACTCGCTGTATTCCAACCGTGAAATCTTCTTGCGTGAGCTGGTTTCTAATGCTTCTGATGCCAGTGACAAACTGCGTTTTGAAGCGTTGCACAACAGCAGTTTGCTGGAATCGGATCCAACCCAGGAAATCCGCATAAGTTTTGATAAAGACGATAAAACCGTGACCATTGCGGACAATGGCATTGGTATGAGCCGTGATGATGTCATCAACCATTTGGGTACCATTGCCAAATCGGGCACGGCGGACTTTTTGAAAAACCTGACCGGTGACCAGCAGAAAGACTCTCAACTTATCGGTCAGTTTGGCGTGGGCTTTTACTCTGCCTTTATTGTGGCCGACAAGGTGACGGTTGAAACCCGCCGCGCTGATGCCAGCGAAGGGGTGCGTTGGGTTTCCGATGGCTCCGGTGAGTTCACCATTGAAAACATCGATAAAGAAAAACGTGGCACCACCATCACTTTGCATCTGAAAGAAGACGCACAGGAGTTTGCCGATGGCTGGCGCCTGCGTAACATTGTGCGTAAATACTCTGATCATATCTCTTTGCCCATTCTCATGGTGAAAGAAGACATGCCTTCAGGTGAGGACGGCGAAAAGAAAGCGCAGGAGGACAAAGCGCCAGAATGGGAAACAGTGAATACCGCTAAAGCGCTTTGGTCCCGCTCACGTTCAGACGTCTCTGATGAAGAGTACCGTGAATTCTACAAGCATATCAGCCATGACTTCGCTGACCCTCTCAAGTGGAGCCACAACAAGGTTGAAGGTAAGCTGGAATACACCAGCTTGCTTTATGTACCCACAAAAGCGCCTTTTGATCTGTATAACCGCGAAATGCAAAAAGGGCTGAAGCTCTACGTGCAGCGTGTTTACATAATGGATCAGGCAGATGAGTTCCTGCCCATGTATTTGCGCTTTATCAAAGGTGTGGTGGATTCTAACGATCTGTCCCTCAATGTATCCCGTGAAATCCTGCAAAAAGACCCGCAGGTAGACAGCATGAAAAGCGCGCTGACCAAGCGGGTACTGGATATGTTGGAAAAAATGGCCAAGAAGGAACCGGAAACCTACGCGACGTTCTGGCAAGAATTTGGCCAGGTATTGAAAGAAGGTCCGGCTGAAGATTTTGCTAATCGTGAGAAAGTTGCCAGGTTGTTGCGTTTTGCCACCACAGCAGGGCAGGGCAGCACACAGGATCAGTCCCTCACTGGCTACGTGGAGCGCATGAAAGAAGGGCAGGACAAGATCTATTATATCTGCGCTGAAACCTATAATGCTGCTGCAAACAGCCCACACCTGGAAGTTTTCCGTAAAAAGGGTATTGAAGTCCTGTTGCTGTCAGATCGTGTTGATGAGTGGCTGGTGTCTCACCTGAATGAATTTGATGGTAAGCAGTTGGCTGATATTGGCCGGGGCGATCTGGATCTGGGCAAGCTCGATGATGAGGCTGACAAAAAAGCCCAGGAAGAAGTGGCGAAAGAAACAGAAGACCTGATTAAACGGATCAAGGACACCCTGAAAGAGGATGTTGAAGAAGTCCGTGTTACCAATCGTCTGACAGATTCTCCCGCCTGTCTGGTGGTAGGTCAACACGATATGGGGGCGCAGATGCGTCAGATCATGGAGGCAGCGGGCCAGGCTGTACCCACATCCAAGCCTATCTTTGAAATCAACCCTGCCCATCCGCTGATCGTCAAGCTGGACCAGGAAGCTGACGAAGATCGTTTTGCCGATCTGGTGAAGGTGGTCTTTGATCAGGCGAATCTGGCCGCCGGTGGCAAGTTGGATGATCCGGCCAGCTATGTTCATCGCCTGAACAAATTATTGCTCGAAATGGCCGGCTGATCATTCACCGCGTTTCCTGCTGTAGAAGCATAATTGTTAAGGCTTTTTAAAGGGGGCGGTGGTCATTGAGCCGCTGCCTTCTCGCTGGTGATTTTTCCCTTGAGCTTCGCGCTACTTCCCTTATCATAACGGACTATTCCCGAAAGACATGGATCACTTATGGTGTTATGTTTTCGCGGAGGTTATTGTATTTAATTTTATTTCCGACAGAAGGTGTCTGAAACCCCATGCTGGATGCAAAGTACGTTCGCACTCACCCGGAAGAGGTGGCCAAGTGTCTCCTTAAAAAGCACTATACCCTGGATGTTGGTGCCCTCAATGCCCTGGAAGAGCAGCGTAAATCGTTGCAAGTGCGCACAGAGCAATTGCAGGCTGAACGTAAGTCCGGGTCAAAAGCGTTTGGCAAGGCGAGGTCCCAGGGCGATGATATCGCTGAGTTAAAGGCGAAGATGGACACCCTCAATGGTGAGTTGAAAGCGTCGGAGCAGATGCTGTCTGACTGTCAGCAGGCATTGAATGACCTGTTGTTGGGGATTCCTAACCTGCCAGATGCTTCTGTGCCTGAGGGGGCGGGTGAAGATGATAACCAGCAGGTGCGTACCTGGGGCACACCGAAGACCATGGGCTTTGACGTTAAAGATCATGTGGATTTAGGTGAGCGGTATGGATTGGACTTTGAAACAGGCGCAAAACTTTCTGGTTCCCGTTTTGCCCTGTTGCGTGGCCCAATTGCCCGCCTCCATCGTGCTTTAGCGCAGTTTATGCTCGATACCCAGGTGGGTGAGCACGGGTATGAAGAAGTCAATACCCCCTATCTGGTGCACGATCATGTGCTGCAGGGAACAGGCCAATTGCCCAAGTTTGGCGACGACCTGTTTGTCACTGACTGTGAAGAAGCGGCACAGCCTTTGTATTTGATTCCAACGGCAGAGGTGACGCTGACCAACGTTGTGCGTGAGCAGATTGTCTGTGCATCTGAGCTACCGATCAAACTGACCGCTCACAGCCCTTGTTTCAGGCGCGAGGCGGGCAGTTATGGCCGTGATACGCGCGGAATGATCCGTCAGCATCAGTTTGAGAAAGTGGAGATGGTGCAGATCGTTCACCCTGAGCACTCGTTTGAGGCGCTCGAGGCGATGACAGGCCATGCTGAAGCGATTTTGCAAAAGCTCGAACTGCCTTACCGCGTGATGGCTTTGTGTGGCGGGGATTTGGGCTTTGGTGCAGCAAAAACCTACGATATTGAGGCGTGGTTGCCGGGGCAACAGAAATACCGGGAAATTTCTTCCATCAGTAACTGCCTGGATTTTCAGGCGCGGCGGATGAAGGCCCGTTTCCGTAACCCACAAACAGGCAAGCCAGAACTCGTGCATACGCTTAATGGCTCTGGCCTGGCCGTTGGTCGGACACTGGTGGCTGTTCTGGAGAACTGCCAGGATGAGCAGGGGCGCATTCATGTGCCTGAGGCTCTAAAGCCCTATATGGGTGGAATGACGGTTATTGGCTGATTCAGTTAATGATACAAACGGGTAAGAAAGGGCTTGGATGCCCTTTTTTTATGATTTTTTTATGCTTTTTTTATGGCCGTTATTGAGGTTACATTTTTAAGCAACGATTTATGTCATAACTTGGTCATAACCAGCTACGCTTGATCCCTAAGCTGTCAATAACAATGGAAAACAATATGACTGACCAACAGCGTATTTCTTCAAACCGGGCATTCATTATGGCCATTGCCGGAGCCGCTATTGGGTTGGGTAATATCTGGCGCTTCCCCTATGTGGTTGGTGAAAACGGCGGTAGCCTGTTCTTTTTGGGCTATTTGTTCTTTGTGGTTGTCATGGGATTGCCGGTGATGGTCGCTGAAATCGCCCTTGGCCGTGCTGGCAGGGCTGCTCCTGCTGACAGTTTCAGACAATTGGCTGTGGCTAATGGTCGCTCCCGGCACTGGTCAAAAATCGCCGGGATAGGCACTGTCGCGTCAGTATTAATCCTGTCTTTTTACAGTGTTGTAGCCGGCTGGGTTTTGTTTTATTTTGGTCACTCCTTAACTATGGATGCCTCCATGGCATCCATGGAAGGCGCTCAACAGCAGCTAAACGATTTTCTATCTTCACCTTGGCAGGTTATTGCTGGTCACACACTGTTTGTTGTGATGACCATGGCAGTCAGTGCCAGACAGGTATCCTCTGGTATTGAGCGCTTGAATAATCAGCTGATGCCGCTGATGTATGTCATTCTGGTGGTACTGGTTGTTTATACGGCGGGATTTCCGGGTTTTTCCGATGCGCTGCACTATCTGTTTGGTGCTAACGGCGAAAGCATTAACTGGACACTGATTACGGAAGCCATGGGACATGCCTTCTTTACTCTGGCAGTTGGTGCCTGTTGTTTGATGGCTTATGGGGCTTATATGCCTGAGAATCAATCCATTCTCAAAGCGGTGGGTATGGTGGCGTTCATGGATGTACTGGTGGCCGTTATGGTGGGCTTGGCAAGCTTCTCTGTTGTGTTCTCTGAAGGTATGATGCCTGACTCTGGCCCGGGGTTGATGTTTGTTGCCTTGCCTGTTGCTTTGCATCATTTGCCCATGGGTATCTGGATTTTGCCCCTGTTCTTCTTATTACTGGTGTTTGCTGCCTGGACATCGTCTATTAATATTGCGGAACCATTGGTGGCACTTTTGTCTAGATTATTTCAGTCTCGCATCAAAGGGGCTCTGCTAACAGGTATTGTTGTTTGGGGGTTAGGGCTGATACCGGCGCTGTCATTTAACGTATTTGGTGGTGTAACCCTGCCTTCAGGGCGGTCACTGTTTGACGCTTATACGGCTCTGCCAACAACATTTCTGTTACCGGTGACAGGCTTTTTTATCCTGATCTTTTCCGGCTATGTGGTGAGTAAGCAGTGTTTTTTTACAGAGCTGAGAACGTCTATCCTTATGGGGAAGATTATATGGGGGCTTGTTCGGTATATAAGCCCGGTTTTGGTGTTTATTATCTTGGTGTCGGGTATTTTCTTTGGCCGTTAAGTCATCGGTCATTTGGGGGCGTTTGTATAACGACCCGATTTTTCCCCGTTCTGGCGGCCAGCTTACCATAGTCATTACGGTCGTCAGAAAAGGTCACTGGTATCAGGCTAACGTTGTTTCCAAGTATTTCAGGGAGAGAAAACAATGTTTTATTTATCATAACAGGACGATAATCTGTTGATATTGAATGTTTCTGGCAGCATCAGGTTGTCTCCTTCCGGCAAGGCAGGGCAATTCACCCTATACTTACACTCTCAATGTAATAATCCTGTTGTTTTGCATAAGGAGCTGCTAAATGGCGTTGTATGCATTGGGCCAAAGGCCACCTGCTATCTATTACTTCAGTGGTGATACCCAGTCTGGACATATTATGTGGCTCAGAGGCGAGCCATTTATTAGCTGGAATTGTGCTGAGGACTGTCATCAAAGACTTCGCCATGCATTAAAGGGTTCATCTGGGTGTTATACCTGTGAGCATTGTGGTGCCATTTATAATATAAATATTAGCTATATAGGTGTTGATATCAGGCAGTGTCCGACGCATTACTGATTCTTTTCTTGAAATGGCGTTACTCTTGCTGTGTGGCAGTCAGGGGGAGCGATGTCTCTGATCAGCTTGGGCTGAGAAGCCAGAGTTAAGCTAAGCTTTAAATAACCTTTTTAAAACACTGAACCAAAACCTGTTTTAAATCGTACGTCACTTACTTTAGCTTGAGGGCCAAAAATACCTGATACACCTCCGGTTTCAAATGCGTTTTGGCTTAATAATAAAAGGTTATAAAAAGCGTTGATAATCAAGGAGTAGTAATATGGATATCAATGAACTTAAGCAAGAGTTAAAAACGGGTATGGATATAGAATTAGACTTGGTATCAGACAATGCTGGCGGCTATCTTTGTGAAGTTAAAGGTGATAGCGTTTATGGTTGGTTGAACCGCACGGGGTCTGAATCTCCCATGACGTTTTATAATCTTTCTGAGGCTAAAGAGTATCTGGTGCGAAAATTGGACTCGGTTAATATTGTTCTTCCATCACAGCTGACGGAAGTCAAGCACCCGTTTTCAGGGTTAAAATAATCCTTGTGACAGGGGAGCCAGTTTTGCTGGCTCTAATGCGATGACTTTTCCTACTCTTGACTTTCTTGTTGACCTGCGGTGTATATAATCAATGGATAACTTCTCTGCGCATCTCCCCTCACTCTCTGGAGCAGACTCTTTAAAGGGCTTCTGATCAGTTAAATGGATAGATGTGCCCGGACGGATTAAAGAGCAATAATGATACAGACCTGTACTGCACAACTGATAGAGGCGGTTTCTCATAATTTGAACAAAACAGTTCCGCTCTATAAACACCTGGATGCCAAGCTGTTTGTTCGCAGCGATATTGCACCTTATTTCAGTAGTATTGGTATGCATTTACGACACACGTTGGATATCTTCAACTGTATTACCAAAGGGATGGGTGTGCGTTATATCGATTTTACAGCGCGTGAAAGAAGACAAATCATTGAAAGGGATCAGCAGGAGGCGTATCAGTATCTTCTGAAAATTTTGACAGACTTACAGGGACTGACCGTATTTCGTCCTTGTGAGGTGGTGTATATTACAGATGATATTGGACAGGGCACCCTGGCGACAATTAAGTCTACCCTCGCATCAGCGTTGACACAGGCTCATAGCCATGCGATTCATCACTTTTCAAGTATTGGGTACTTGTTACAGGCATTAAAAGCAGATATTCCCATAGCTGATTTCGGGTATAATCCTTCTACGCCTTGCTATGCCGGGCATGCATCAGAAATCTAATAAGTCGTTTATAGCCTTCTCAACAGAAGCGCCGAGAAGGCCAAATAGGTAAACTGGCAATTTATGTTCAGTTTACGCGTTGTCTTTGCCCATAATTTATCTAGGAGCCTGTCGGACTTAAGGTAATTTCGGCTTGAAATCCAGAAGGAGCGGCCATACTTTCCGATGAATTTGCTTAAATAGGTCAACTATTCGCACAAATCCATCGAAAAATCTGACTCGCACTACTGAATTTCATGCTCGAAAGCTTAAGCCCGACAGGCTCCTGGCTCACTGTTGGTACCTTTGTACGACCAGGCAAGCATTAGTACCACCAAAACCAAAGCTGTTTGACATGATGCGTTGTGGGGTTTGCTCACGATGCTTGTCCACCAGAATTGGCATGCCTTCGGCAGCTTTATCCAGTGTTTCCACATTAGCAGAAGCAGCAATAAAGTTATGCCGCATCATTAGCAGGCAGTAGATGGCCTCCTGCACGCCAGCGGCGCCCAGGGAGTGACCAGAAAGCGATTTGGTGGAGCTAATGGTGGGGATATTCTGACCAAACACTTCGCGAATGGCTTTCAGCTCAGCAACGTCACCCACAGGGGTGCTGGTACCATGGGCGTTGATATAGTCAATGCCTCCCTCAACGGTTTTCAGCGCAATACGCATACAGCGAGCAGCGCCTTCGCCGGAAGGGGCAACCATATCAAAACCGTCAGAGGTGGCGCCGTAGCCAACCACTTCGGCATAAATTTTAGCCCCCCGAGCTTTGGCATGCCGCAGTTCTTCAAGCACTACCATGCCGCCGCCGCCTGCGATCACAAAGCCGTCGCGGCCAGCATCGTAGGCACGTGAGGCTTTATCAGGCGTGTCGTTGTATTTACTGGTCAAAGCGCCCATGGCATCAAACAAGCCAGTTTGTGTCCAGTGCTCTTCCTCACCACCACCGGCAAAGACAATGTCCTGTTTACCCAGTTGAATTTGTTCTACGGCGCTCCCGATGCAATGGGCGCTGGTCGCACAGGCCGAAGTAATTGAGTAGTTCACCCCTTTGATTTTGAACGGTGTTGCCAGACAGGCCGATACGGTGCTACCCATGGTACGAGGCACGCGGTAGGGACCAACACGTTTGACTCCCTTATCTCGCATAATGTCAGCTGCTTCAACAATGTTGGCTGATGAGGCGCCTCCCGATGCGGCTATCAGGCCCGTACGCTCGTTAGAGACTTGCTCGGGGGAAAGTCCCGAATCCTCAATGGCCTGTTGCATGGCTATGTAAGCATAGGCCGCCGCATTACCCATAAAACGGATTGTCTTGCGGTCGATATAGTCGGCAAAATCAATATCTACTGTGCCTGAGACTTGGCTGCGAAAATTCTGTTCATGATAGCTTTCGTTAAAACGGATGCCGGATTTTCCGTGGCGGAGAGCGTCGGTTACGCTGTCCAGACTGGTACCTAGGCAGGAAGTGATGCCGATCCCTGTAACAACAACACGTTTCATGGTGATAAACCCACGTTTTGTAATAAACAATTAGAATGAGTCGGTATTCTGGAAAAGCCCAACCCGAAGTTTTTCAGCGGTGTAAATGTCCCTGCCATCAACGCTGAGAACTGCGTCAGCAATACCGATACTGGTATCATTACGGCTAATGACACGTTTCATATTGATACGGTAAGTGACTTTTTTATGAGTGGGCAGAATTTGTCCGGTAAACTTGACTTCACCGCAACCGAGAGCTCGGCCTCTTCCAGGGTTGCCCTTCCAGGCGATATAAAAACCGACCAGCTGCCACATGGCGTCAAGTCCGAGGCAGCCTGGCATGACAGGATCACCGGGGAAGTGGCACTCAAAAAACCAGAGTGTAGGATCAATGTTCAGTTCGGCGACAATTTCACCTTTGCCATAAGCGCCGCCCACATCAGAAATATGAGTGATATAATCTACCATCAACATATTAGGGGCTGGAAGTTGCGCGTTACCGGGGCCAAACAGCTGGCCCTGGGCGCATTGGAGTAACGCTTTTTTCTCGTAAGATGTCTGATTCATTCGATCATTATTTCCTGGGAAACTGAAACCCGGAGCCTAAGCGTAGCAAAAGGTTTGGTGATAGAGAATGGAAAATAGCCAAAATGTCGGATATCACTATACCATCGGTTGAGGCGGGTGATGGACTGGATACCTGACTTGTAACAAAAAAACAACACTAAGATGCAGTGTTAAAAATTTACTGTGGTTTGCGGTAAATGGGCTTAAAAGCCGGTTTTTTTCGTTATTAAAAGGACCTTCATGGAAAGGATCGGCAGGAATGGATGGCTGCGAGGTGAAGTCGCCTGATGTATGATGCAGGCTGATTTATGGATTGGGATACGAAACAATGACACAACCTTCAGGTGCCCTCACGAAGTATACATTAGCCATCCTGGGTGGGGGCAGCTTTGGCACGGCATTGTCGGATATTTCGGCAACCAATGGGCACGAGGTGCGATTATGGGTACGTAGTGAAGAACAGGCACAGAGTATCAATACTGACCATATCAATCACCGCTACCTGCCAGGGTTCGCTATGAATCCGGTGATAACAGCAACATCCAGCCTGAGTGAGGCGCTGGATGGGGCGGATATAGTGTTTATTGCTATTCCCACCAAGTCCTTCCGCAGTGTCGTTCAACAAGCCGCTCCCTTTCTGAAAGAGAAGATGGTAATCAGCACCACCAAAGGTATTGAACCTGAGACCTTTGACTTAATGAGCCAGATCTTGCAGGAGGAAGTGAAGCAAGCCCGTATCGGTGTCCTCAGTGGACCCAATCTGGCAAAGGAAATTATTGCAAAATCTATCACGGCAACAGTGATTGCCAGTGAGGATGCCGAGCTGTGCCGTATTTTGCAGGAGGTTTTGCATTGCCATTACTTCAGGGTTTATTCCAATACCGATGTGTACGGCGTCGAGCTGGCTGGGGCGTTAAAGAATATTTATGCGATTGTTCTGGGCATTGGCACAGCCTTGGGGATGGGAGAAAATACCAAAAGTATGCTGCTAACCCGCTCTTTGGCAGAAATGAGCCGTTTTGCCGTAAGGCTGGGGGCAAACCCCTTAACCTTTTTGGGACTGGCTGGGGTGGGAGATTTGATCGCGACTTGTACTTCTGATTTGAGCCGCAACTTCCGAGTAGGGTATGCATTGGGGCGTGGAAAAACCCTGAGGGAGGCTGAACAAACGCTTGGTCAGGTGGCCGAAGGGGTCAATACATTGCGTCAGGTCAAGCAAAAAGCAGAAAAACTGGCCGTTGAAATGCCACTTGTGAACGGGTTGTATCAGATTATTTACCAAGACCAGGACATCAGTTCTCTGGTCAAGAGGATGATGCTACGTGAACAAAAAACGGATGTAGAGTTTATGCTACCGGATTCTGTGTGATTTCAGTTGCCTTGCCACCAAAAAACAGTAGTATTGAAAGGCATTATCGTCTATCGAGAGACAACCTATATGGATGAAAAACTCATCAATAACCTGAAATCAGAATCTCGCTGGCTACGATTGCTGTTTATAGTGATCTTTTATATTGCTGGCTATTTGGCGGGCTTAGTGATTTTGGCCCTGGCACTGGTGCAAATTGTCCATGGTTTTATCAAAGGGCAGCCCAATGAGCGTTTGCTGACCTTGAGCAGTGGGTTAAATCAGTACTTTTTTCAGGTGCTTCAGTTCATTACAAATAACAGCGATACCAAGCCTTATCCTTTTAGTGACTGGCCTGAGGCTGATACCCGTTCGTCATCCGAGACCGGCGCTCAGCTATGAAGCTGGTTATTATGCGCCATGGGCAGGCCAGTTGGTCTGCACCGTCTGATGCGCTGCGACCGTTAACAGAGAGAGGGCGCTCAGAGGTACTCTCTACGGCAAAACAGCTTAAAGGGCGCTACCGGTTATCGAGGATTTTGGCCAGCCCATACCGGCGAGCGCAAGAAACCGGAGAATTGCTAACGCATGTGCTTGATTGTCCCACGGCCACGACGCTCGATTGCCTTGTCCCTGAGGGTGATCCAATGGCGGTTATTAGTGAATTACCTGAGCAAGAATCCGTTCTTCTGGCAAGTCATATGCCGCTGGTGGGGTGTTTAACGGGGCTGCTGTGCGACGGCACGGAGTCCGGTGGACCCGGTTTTCATACGGCTACGGCCGCAGTTCTGGCGCTGGATTTACCGGCTTTAGGTGTTGCTCAGTTATTGTCGGTGATTAACCCCTGAAAACCCGGTATCAGATCACAGGCTGTTGAGTCCCTGCAGGGGCTGTTTCAGCAGGGTTTTCTCTATTTTTTGGTAGAGTCAAACTGTTCCCCTTCCATAGACTGTCCATTAAACCCCTTTAACGGTATTCTACGCACTTTATTTTTTCTTTGGGTAGAAATATTTCTGCCCCTGATCTATTGCTGGATGGTTGACACTGTCATGCCCGTCATTCGACTTGAAAATATCAGCCTGGCCTATGGTGACAGGCCATTACTGGATAATGTTGACTTGCAAATTTGCCGGGGCGAGAGAGTGTGTCTGCTGGGGCGCAATGGCGCAGGCAAGTCCACGCTGATGAAAGTGGTGTCCGATCAGATTGATACGGACGATGGCAGCATCTGGCGCAAACCCGGATTAAGAGTAGGGATGCTAAACCAAAACCTGCCGGTTCAAAATAATCAAACGGTTTATGACGCGGTGGCATCGGGGCTTATGGAGCTTGGCTCTTTGATCAGCAAGTATCATCAACTGTCGGCGTCCATCAGTACCGAGGCTGATATGAAAATGCTGGAACAGGTACAGCAAAAGTTGGAATCCCTTGATGGCTGGGAGTTTCAGCAAAAAGTGGACAGGGTGATCAAAAGGCTTGAGCTGCCTGAAAACAAGTTAATGAAAGAGTTGTCGGGTGGGTGGCGGCGTCGGGTAGAGTTGGCACGGGCACTGGTGTGTGAACCCGACCTTTTGTTGCTGGATGAGCCAACCAACCATTTGGATATTGTCGCCATTGACTGGCTGGAAAAACAGTTGCTCGACTTTAAAGGAGCACTGTTGTTTATTACCCATGACCGTTCATTCCTGCGATCACTGGCGACGCGCATTATTGAACTGGATCGCGGCACATTAACCAGTTGGAAGTGTGACTATGCTACCTATCTGGAAAGAAAGGCCCATGCCCTGGCAGTGGAAGCCGAGCAAAATGCGTTATTTGATAAAAAGCTGGCGCAAGAAGAAGCCTGGATTCGTCAGGGAATTAAAGCACGTCGTACCCGAAACGAAGGGCGGGTAAGGGCGTTAAAAGCGCTGCGGGTTGAGCGGCAGGAGCGGCGTAATCTCCAGGGTAAAGCTGGGTTTACTATTGAGAAAGCGGCTGTTTCTGGAAAGGTCGTCATAGAAGCGGCTGGACTGTCAATGACTTATGGTGATCAAACGGTTGTAAAGAATCTGGACGTGACCGTTATGCGTGGGGATAAAATCGGTTTGATTGGCGCTAACGGCGTAGGTAAGTCCACGTTGCTGAATATTTTGCTCGGTGAGCTAATGCCCGGCGAGGGACAGGTAAAATCCGGTAGCAAAATTGAAGTGGCGTATTTTGATCAGCTGCGTAATCAGCTGGATCTGGAAAAAACCGTTCTGGATAATGTTGCGCAAGGGCGGGAAAGTATCACGATTAATGGTGCCAATCGGCATGTGATCAGTTATCTTGGGGATTTTCTGTTTCCTGCGAGTCGTTGTCGTGTACCTGTTAAAGCATTATCAGGTGGTGAACGCAACCGGCTTGTTTTAGCCCGTTTGTTCAGCAAACCGGCAAACCTGCTGGTGCTTGACGAGCCGACAAATGATCTTGATGTGGAGACGCTGGAACTGCTGGAATCTCTGCTGGTGGATTTTGAGGGTACATTGTTGCTGGTGAGTCACGACCGGGAATTTCTCAATAATGTGGTATCCAGTACATTAGTGTTTAAGCCCGGCGGCAATATTCAGGAATTTGTCGGTGGCTTTGATGACTGGTTACGCCAGGGCGGAGAGATTAATCAGCTTGTTGAAAAGGTTGTGCCTGATGTCCCTAAAACAGCACCGGAGGTCACAAAGCCTGAGCCAAAAAAACCTAAGAAAAAACTCAGCTATAAATTACAGCGAGAACTGGACAGCTTGCCCGCTGAAATAGAAGCGTTGGAGAGTGAGCAGCAGCAGCTTGAGGCGCAAGCGGCAGATCCGGCTTTTTATCAGTCAGACGCTGAAGTGGTGAATAAAACCCTTGAGCGAATTACAGCAGTAGTCCAGCTGATTGAAGAAAAGCTTGAGCGATGGGAAGAGCTGGAAAGTATGTAGCATCTGTTGCCTTTCTTGCGGCACCCTTGTTTTAAGAAGCAGTCTTAAAAGTCATGCTCCTACTTAATTAAGGGCGCTATTCTCGGTCAGGCTCCCAGATGTCAGTGACTGATAATTAATGCGTCTTTTTACCCACCCTGACAGCCAGGACGTCACAGCTTGCGGCATGTAAAATGCCCGTGGACGTTGAGCCAAAAATCAGGGCAAGCCCATGGCGACCATGACTGCCCACAACAATCAAATCCACTTCAGACTCTTCAGCAATGCGATGAACTTCACGCTCAGGGCGACCGTAGACAATATGTTGATTGCCCTTTTCAAGGTGAATGGTGTTGGTCAGCTGGGTAATGCGATCCCGTGCTTGTTGCGTAATTTCATCTTGTAAGGCCGTGAGATCCAGGGGAATATCACTGCCATAGGCGACACTTAGAGGTTCAATAACATGCACCATGGTGAGTTTGGCATGGTTAGCCTCTGCAATGGCCTGGGCTTTTTTCAGCACGCTATCTGCTTCATCAGATAAATCAATAGCGACCAGAATATGGGCATAGTTATTCATTGCTAACATACTCATTCAGAAAGATTCGCATAGCTCACAGGATAGCTGAATTTATGCGTGTTGCTGTTGGTATACGTTGATTTTCTGTGAGAACTTCTTGACTTTATTTGCTATTTCGCAGATTGTAACAAAAAATTCAAACGACTGTATGAAAAGCAGCAGAATGGTGTTTTTCTAAAATAATCACAAAACAGGATGTCTGTCAGTGCCTCCTTTACTGCTTCACATGTAGGAGCCTGTCGGACTTATGCTTTCGAGCATAAGTCCGACAGGCTCCTAGGACAGCGGGAAAGTAGTGTGTTGATCGCTGGCAGAACCTGGCTTTTTCAATCCGCTCGGAGAGAAGTCCATGATATATGAAGGCAACGCTTTTAAGGTCAAACGACTGGAGGACGGCATTGCTGAATTCCAATTTGACCTCGATGGTGAGTCTGTCAACAAATTCAGTCAGGCGGCGGTTGAGGATCTGTCGCGGGCCATTGACGCTGTAGAGGCAGATAGTCGTATAAAAGGTGCAGTGCTGACCAGTGGCAAGGAGGCTTTTGTTGTTGGTGCGGATATTACTGAATTTTTGACCATGTTTGGTCAGCCTGACGATGTGCTTCGCGATGGCATTTTGAAAGTCAATGAAATCTTCTCCCGGTTTGAAGATTTGCCAATGCCGACGGTTACCGCAATCAATGGGCTGGCTCTCGGTGGTGGTTTTGAGATTTGCTTGTGCGCAGACTATCGGGTGATGTCATCGACTGCCAAAGTTGGGTTGCCAGAGGTGAAGTTGGGTATTTATCCGGGCTGGGGGGGGACAGTGCGCTTACCTCGGTTGATTGGTGCGGATAACGCGATTGAATGGATTTGTACGGGTAAAGAGCACAAAGCGGATGATGCTCTGAAAGTCGGTGCCGTTGATGCCGTTATTGCCCCTGAAAAGCTGCTCGATGCCGCCGTGACTCTGGTGAAAAAATGCCTGTCCGGTGAACTCGATTTCAATGCCCGCAAATCAGAAAAGAAAGAAAAACTGAAACTGGCTAACATGGAAGCCATGATGGTGTTTGAGACCGCCAAGCCTTTTGTCGCCAGTAAAGCCGGTCCCCATTATCCTGCCCCTGTTGAAGCGGTAAAAACTATCCAGAAACATGCCTATATGGGGCGTGAAAAAGCGTTGGAAGTGGAAGCGAAGGGCTTTGTGAAAATGGCGAAAACGCCGGTCACCGAGTCATTGGTTGGTCTGTTTTTGAACGACCAGTTACTGAAGAAAAAAGCCAAGGCCATGGCGCCTTTGTCAACTGAAACACAAAAAGCGGCTGTTCTGGGCGCAGGTATTATGGGCGGGGGCATTGCCTATCAGTCGGCGTACAAGGGAACCCCGGTATTGATGAAGGATATCAACCAGTCAGGCATTGATCTCGGCTTGGGAGAAGCGCAGAAACTGCTGGGTAAGCAGGTAGATAGGGGGCGCATCGATAGCAACCGGATGGGTGAGGTGCTCAATAGCATTACACCAACATTGTCTTATGGTGATTTCAAGACAGCCGATGTGGTGGTGGAGGCCGTGGTTGAGAATCTTAAAGTAAAACAATCCGTTCTGGCTGAAACCGAAAGTCATTTAAACGATGGGGCGGTGCTGGCCTCCAATACCTCAACCATTTCCATCACAAAAATTGCTACTGCATTGAAATCCCCGGAAAAATTCTGTGGCATGCATTTCTTTAACCCTGTGCACCGTATGCCCCTGGTAGAGGTGATCCGGGGTGAGAAAACCAATGATGCAACCATCGCGACAGTGGTTCATTATGCCAGGAAAATGGGTAAAACACCGGTTGTCGTCAATGACTGTCCGGGCTTTTTAGTGAACCGCGTGCTGTTCCCCTACTTTGGCGGCTTTGCCAAGCTGGTGAAAGATGGGGCTGATTTTCAGCAGATTGATAAAGTCATGGAAAAATTTGGTTGGCCAATGGGGCCTGCCTATTTGCTCGATGTTGTGGGTATGGACACCGCCCATCACGCCGAGGCAGTTATGGCAGAAGGCTATCCCGAGCGCATGCAGAAAACGTTTACATCCGCTGTTGATGTTATGTTTGAGCAAAAGCGCTTTGGGCAAAAAACGGACAAAGGCTTTTATCAGTACGTACTGGACAAAAAAGGCAAGCAGAAGAAGCAAGTCGATGAAGCCGTCTATAACCTGTTGTCGTCTGTCAGCGATGAGCGCAACGTGTTTGAAGACGATGAGATTGTTGCACGCATGATGATTCCTTTGTGCCTTGAAACGGTCAGGGCACTGGAGGAAGGTATTGTGGATTCAGCCGCTGAAGCGGATATGGCGCTGGTGATGGGTATCGGTTTTCCCCCGTTCCATGGCGGCGCACTGAAGTATCTGGATCGGATGGGGTTGGCTGCCTTTGTTACGTTGGCTGACAAATACGCACATTTAGGGCCTTTATACCAGCCCACCGATAAACTGCGTGAAATGGCTCAAAAGGGTGAGGTGTTTTATCAATGAGCGGGGATGACCCGTTCAAATGATCCTTTTCACTTTTTTATAACCGTTAAAGTAGCGAGACAGCAAAATGAGCCTTAACCCAAAAGATGCAGTGATTGTTGATTATGGCCGCACCCCCATGGGACGGTCAAAAGGTGGTATGTACCGGAATGTGCGGGCAGAGAGCTTGTCGGCTGATCTGATCACCGGCTTACTGGCAAGAAACCCGGCACTGGACCCCAAAGAAGTGGAAGATGTCATCTGGGGCTGTGTTAACCAGACCCTGGAACAGGGCTGGAATATTGCCCGTATGGCCTCATTAATGACACCGATTCCCCACACCTCTGCCGGGCAGACGATCAGTCGCCTGTGTGGTTCTTCCATGAGCGCCCTTCATATTGCGACCCAGGCTATCCAGACCGGCAACGGCGATGTGTTTGTGGTCGGTGGTGTTGAGCATATGGGCCATGTGGGGATGATGCACGGTGTTGACCCGAACCCGCGTTTATCCAAATACGGTGCCAAGGCATCAGGCATGATGGGGCTGACAGCGGAGCTGTTGGCAAAAATGCACGGCATTGGTCGTCAGGCGCAGGATGAGTTTGGCGCGCGCTCTCACCAACGGGCCTGGCTGGCTACCCGGGAGGGGCGCTTCAACGATGAGATTATTCCCATGCAGGGACATGACGGTGAGGGCAATCTGTCTGTCTTCACTGAAGATGAGACCATCCGCCCGGAAACCACGGCGGATTCCCTGTCAACACTGAAGCCGGTGTTTAATCCTAAAGGGGGTACGGTAACTGCCGGTACATCGTCGCAAATCACCGATGGTGCCTCTTGTATGATCGTGATGTCTGCTGAGCGGGCCAAAGACCTCGGATTACAGCCCATGGCGGTTGTGCGTGCCATGGCGGTGGCAGGTGTTGACCCGGCGATTATGGGTTATGGGCCTGTGCCAAGCACGAAAAAAGCCCTCAAGCGTGCCGGTCTGAGCCTGGATGATATTGATCATTTTGAGCTTAATGAGGCTTTTGCCGCACAATCACTGCCTGTGCTGAAAGACCTGAAGCTATTGGACAAAATGGACGACAAGGTTAACCTTAATGGCGGCGCTATTGCCCTTGGTCACCCCTTTGGCTGCTCGGGTGCCCGTATCTCTGGTACCTTGCTTAATGTAATGAAGCAAAACAGCGGTACACTGGGTGTAGCCACCATGTGTGTCGGTCTTGGTCAGGGCATTACCACGGTGTTTGAGCGTGTCTGATAACGGGTAATAGTGAACCCGGCGCTATTGTTTGTTGAAGGCACAAACCGGCTTTAACGACAATGGCGATCGGGTTCATTGAATAACGGTGTGATCTAGGCATCGGTACGGTGTTTCTTATACCCGCGATCATTGAGGATGCATAATTTTTTTGTGGATTTTTGCCTACCTTCTTCACCCTGAGCGACACGCCTTTAGTAATCCCTTCTGCCCCTTATAATCCCAACCACTGTGGAATAACGACAGTATTCGACTTTATTAACGTACCATGCCTTTGTTCTGTTGGCATATGCGTTACCATGCGGAGCGTGAGAACGAGACAAGATGGTTAACCTAAATTAATCAGTTGAAATCAGCACCTTTGTTAAAGTCCATACGAGCGTAGGTTTATAACCATTTTGCGCACTCACCCAAAAGGGGTGTTATAAAAATGCGCAAGCCCAACTGTCACAAGAAATAGAAGGAGTTTACAAAATTCAACTGCGGAATTTAGGTTCAATGGGCTGCCCTTCATCGGCCTGATAGATGTCAATCCCCGTGGGTTTCATGGCTGTCCTTTTTTGTTTTTTTTGTTTGTTCTTTTGGTGGCTTTTTTGGTGGCTAAATAACCAGGTTCATGTCTCAAGGGTCTGGTTAAGCAGGGTAGCGCGTTCACGCAGCAGTTGCTCCTGTAGTTCCTGCTCGCTCGGCAAGTAAGTCATATAGCGGGAGGCAAACAATTGTTGACTGTCGGTTAATACGGAGTATTTAGCAACGGCCTCGCTTTTTTCACTGCACAAAATCAGGCCGACCGTGGGGCTATCATCATCACCCTTGCGGTGCTGGTCGTAGATGCGAACATAAGTATCCATTTGCCCCACATCCTGATGACTGAGTTTGCCTATTTTCAGATCGATCAGCAAAAAGCACTTCAATTTGAAGTGATAAAATACCAGGTCGATATAAAAATCCTGATCTTCCGTACTGATTCGTTGTTGCCGCTCAACAAAGGCGAACCCTTTGCCCAGTTCCAGTAAAAAGGTTTGTAGATGGTTGATCAGGCTTTGCTCCAGCGTGCTTTCCTGAGCCGGGCCATGGGGTAAGTTTAAAAAGTCGAGAATATAGGGATCACGTAAATAATCCTGTGGTCTGTCGGCCAGCGAGGTGGTTTTTTCGGCGGCTTCGGTCAGTACCGGCTTGATCTCCTGTTTATTCTGCTGTGTGGTTAGCAGGCGTTCATAGTAGAGTTTACCCACCTGTCGATCCAGTGCCCTGGCACTCCAGTTTTGACCAATGGCCTCCTCCATGTACCAGTCCCTGGCCTGAGGGTTATCAATGCGGATCAGGCGGCGATAATGGGTCCAGCTCAATTCGGTACGCAGTGCGTTCCGTTTTGGGTAAGCCCGATAAAACGCCCGCATATTGCGCAGGTTGCGCACGTCAAAGCCCTTGCCAAACTCATGGGTAAGCTGTTGCGACAGGGTCTTGAGCTGCTGTTTACCGTAGTCGGCACGCGCTTTGCCTTGTTGTTCCTGTTCAACAATCAATCGCCCCACCTCCCAGTAAGCCTGAACCATTGTGCTGTTGACAGTCACTTTTAACGAGTGGCGAGCCTCTGTCAATACCTGTCGAATAGCAGCCAGTAGCGGGGAGTGAGAAGACGGTGATGGGGTCATTGGGTATCCTCAGTCAAAGCGCAGTCAAAGGAGCGTTTAGGGGCTGCAACGGGTTATCGGATCGTCTGGTGCCAGTTTTGGCCCGGTAGCTGATGAAAAGGATTCTCCATCATTGGCCTGATAGATTTCAATACCCGTGGGTTTCATGGCTGTTCTTTTTTGCTTTCCAGTTTTATGGGAGTGAGCTTTGCTGTTAAGGGACGTACCTTATTTCTCTGCTTGTCATGCTACAGCGTTGGTCTTGTATACCTTCATACCTTCATACCTTCATACCTTGGTCATGCTTGTTCTTCCTTTTTGCCAGAGATCTCAGCATAAGCCAGGAGCCTGTCGGACTTAAGACAATTTCGGCCTAAAATCCAGAAAGCGCGAGAGAATGCGGCCAGAATTTCCGATCAATTTGCTTAAATAGGTCAACTATTCGCACAAATTGATCGAAAATTCTGACTCGCCCTACTGAATTTTATGCTCGAAAGCATAAGTCCGACAGGCTCCTGGCATCTCCAGATTTCCACGAACCACATTATGAGGAGGTCAATGGTGAAAGGCCATAAGCGTTATCGTTATCTGAGGGTTGCACAAAAAAATAAATCAGTATGACAAAACCCACAAAAGGAATCAGGCTAATCAGTTGCCACCAACCACTGCGCCCACTATCATGCAGACGCCGAGTGGATACCGCCAGGCTCGGAATGGTCAGGGCCGCGGCCATAAGATACACAAAAAACGGCGTACCCAGTAGATTATCCATAACTGTCATAAGGCCAAACAAGACAAAATACACCAGATGAAATAACCAGTAGCCCCTTCTGCGGGTTCGGCCGCGAAAAACTGCATATTGTTTGAGGGCGTCGAAAAAGTCGTTCATTGCCTGCTACCCATAATTGTTTCTTATATATCAAGTGATACCAATGACCTATTCTGACTATGTTATTGCGCTGGCAAGCTGAACACCAGTGCCGCATTGAAACGCCTCGCAATAGCAGGTTTTATTCTGTTCTTACGTTCAGCTTTTTGTGCGCTAAGGTTGTTAGAAAAGGCCATTGGTATGATGTCAAGATGCTGGGTTTAGCGCCTGAACATTATTTTCGATTCTGCTAACGAATGTGATTATTCAGACTATGTTTATTCATTATTTTTCATTTTTTTGACCAAGCTAAGGTTTGAGCTATAAAGCGGCAGATGATGGGGTTTTATTTCTGGTTTTTTTCACGCTTGCAGCACTTTCAGGGTTAGGGAATGCTCCATCAATTCAGCGTGTTTCCGTGCGTTCGTTGAATGCGCCGTGCCCCTGGGCTTTTTGCAGGTAAATTTTGTTGGCTTGTCAATATAATTTTGAGCGCCGAAAGATGACTAAAAATTCACTGAAAAACAAGTATTTTCATTATTGCTTACTGGTATGCCCAGACAAAGATAATACCGGGGAAAGGCTACAATTACCCAACAGTCCCTTCTGCAGGGCAAATATCCTGCTACATTGTAAGAAAATAAAACTTACGATAAAGCATGTGTCAAGCTATTGGCCAGGCCGTTATTTTAAGGACAGGTAAACATAACAATGAGACAGGTATTAAGCACAAAAAAGCTGATTGGCATGGGTTTTATGGCCTTTGCCATGTTTTTGGGGGCCGGCAACCTTATTTTCCCGCCCATGATAGGCTATCTCGCCGGTGAGCACGCCTGGCTGGCTGCCGCCGGATTTCTAATGACCGGTGTTGGACTCCCTTTACTGGGTATTGTTGCCATTTCTCAGGTTGGCGGTGGGTTTAGCGCCTTGGCAAAGGAACTCCCTTACGGGTTAATGGTGCTCATCGGCAGTTGTATCTTTCTTATCATCGGCCCACTTTATGCCGTACCACGAACAAGCATGGTCGCTTTTGAAATTGGTGTACAACCTTTTTTGGGCTATGCGGGCAGTACCTGGACTCGTCTGCTGTTTTCACTGGCTTTTTTCTTTATAGCCTGGTATCTGGCCCTCAATCCCGGTCGGCTGCTTGAGAAAGTGGGTGAGTGGATCACACCGGCACTTATTCTGCTGTTGGCTGTCCTGGGCATTTCCCCTCTGCTCACAGTATCAGGCGCGGCAGGTGCTCCTTTGGGTCAATATCAGAACGAACCCGTACTGCATGGCTTTCTGGAGGGCTACCTGACAATGGACGCCATGGCTGCACTGATGTTTGGTATTGTCATTATCACCAACCTCCAGTCTCACGGTATTTCCGAACACCGTGCTCTGGTTCGTTACAGCATTTTTACTGGAATTATTGCTGCTACTGGTTTGGCCCTGGTTTATATTTCCTTGTTTTACCTCGGTGCTACATCAAGAGAGATGGTGGTAAACCCAGCCAACGGCGGCGACATACTCACCGTTTATGTGGATCATTTGCTAGGACATGTGGGTAATATTTTCCTGGCAGCGGTCGTCATTCTCGCTTGCCTGACCACGGCAGTGGGTTGTATCACAGCGGCCAGTGAGTACTTTTCTCAACTGCTACCCTCTCTGCGCTACTTCTGGATTGTGACAGCGGTTTCTATTATTTGTGTGGTACTGGCAGTCCAGGGTCTCAACGAGATTATTCAACTGTTTACGCCTGTGCTTTTTTTGCTATATCCCTTGTGCATTTCATTTATTTTAATGGGTATTTGCAAACCTATTCTTTCCATGCCTGTTCTTGTTTACCGGCCCACACTCCTGGTTGTTTTTGTGTTCAGTCTGCTGGACGCAGCACAGATGATGCCCGCGTTTCGACCTATGGCTGAACTTCTGTCCATATTACCCGGATACCAGCAACACCTGAGTTGGGCAATTCCGGGCATTACCTGCTTTTTGCTAACCTTTCTTATGGGGAAATGGCTATCACGAGGGGCGTCACAGAGTGTTAACCTTGGT
The DNA here is from genome assembly GCF_031528575.1 of Candidatus Sororendozoicomonas aggregata. Classification (NCBI taxonomy): domain Bacteria; kingdom Pseudomonadati; phylum Pseudomonadota; class Gammaproteobacteria; order Oceanospirillales; family Endozoicomonadaceae; genus Candidatus Sororendozoicomonas; species Candidatus Sororendozoicomonas aggregata. The sequence goes on along the minus strand of NZ_JAVLSP010000009.1, from coordinate 49,815 downwards.
AAAAGCCGTTAGCTCCAGTCTTAAGGGTCAATAAAAAAGTTGTTTTGCTGCTTCTGTGCCAGTTGGTCTGGCGCAGCTTTTCAGAATGCTGATAAGCGATGGGAGTATCAATATCAAATGAAGTTCTCTACCTTAAAAGTAATAATACATTCAAAAAAGTGAATGTATTGTACTCACTGGTTCTGTTTATTCTTTCAGACTATCTAAGTAGAAGTAGAGAGAGTCGAATCATTGTGCTCGACTAAACCAAAACTCATTTGAAAAAGCAGGCATGTTGATCATAGTCAATGTCTGACCAGCTTTGATTATTTAGCTGGAACGTAATAGCTCGACAATGAACCTTTTTGTACAATATAGGAAAAGTAGTAAAAAATAGTCGTATTTTCTGATTTTCAGGCGTATTCAATATGGATATTACCCCTGTCATCCTCTGCGGAGGTTCAGGCAGTCGTTTATGGCCGCAGTCACGGACAGCTTGCCCAAAAGCCTTTCTCTCACTGGTGAATGGACAGACGTTTTTTCAAAATACGTTGATACGCCTGGAAGGAATAGAAAACCTGACAGCCCCTTTGGTGGTTGCCAACGAAACTTGTCGGTTTTTAGTGGCAGAACAGTTCCGTCAGGCAGGGAAGCAACCACTGGGTATTATTTTAGAGCCAGTTGGGCGTAATACCGCGCCTGCCGTTACACTAGCGGCATTAACAGCACTTAAGGATCAGGAAGACCCATTATTGTTAGTGCTGCCGGTAGATCATGTCGTTAACAATGTATCGGCATTTCATCGTGCGGTTGAGGCTGGAACAAAGGCAGCCAGTGAGGGCAAACTGATCCTGCTTGGCGTGGTGCCTTCACGAATTGAAACGGAGTATGGCTATATCAGGGTTGACCATGCTCAGTGCTCAGGGAGTAAGGACCGTGTTTTTTGTGTCAGTGAATTTGTCGAAAAACCCGATAGTATCACTGCGAAGGCTTATCTTGACTCGGGTGGTTATTACTGGAACTCTGGCATGTTTATTTTCAGGGCATCCTCCTATGTGCGGGAGTTGAAACGCTATCAGCCTGCTATGCTGGCAATTTGTCAGCAAGCATTGAATACAGCTCAGCAAACAGGCGATTTTACCCGGGTGAATGACAGTGCTTTTAAACGCTTGCCAAATCTTTCTATTGATGTGGCAGTGATTGAGAAAACGGCAGAGACCGCGTTAGTGCCTCTGGATGCCGGTTGGTCAGATGTTGGTACCTGGTCATCCCTTGCTATCATTGCTGAGCAAGATAAAAAAGGCAATACCACTTCAGGTGATGTCTTGCTGTATGATACCCAAAATACTTATGTGCGTAGTGAAAAAAAACTGATTGCCACGGTGGGTATTGAGAACCTGGTGATCAGTGAAAGTGATGATGCTATTTTAATTGCAGCCAAAGATAAGGTGCAAAATGTAAAAAAAGTAGTGGAACACCTAAAAGCATCAGGGCGAAAAGAGGCAATGTTTCACCGACACGTTCTCCATTGCTGGGGGGGATATAATGCCCTTGATGAAGGGACGGAGTTTCAGATCAGTCGGATTACCGTGAGGCCGGGTGAGAAGCTTTCTCTGCAAAAGGATTTTCACCGTGCCAGACACTGGATTGTTATGGTGGGCACTGCACAAGTCACGCGCGCGGAAGAGCAAATATGCCTTACAGAAAATCAGTCCATTTATATTCCCACAGGAGTGGTTCACACTCTGGAGAATCCGCAGAAGTATGACCTTGAGTTAATCGAGGTACAAACTGGCGGTCTATCTTGATCCTCGCTATGCGCGAACTTTTAATTTGTATTCAGCAGTTGACCGCTGTTGAATGGCTTAAGCCCGACAGGCTCCTAAAAGCCTGTTTCCTCGAGGAGAAAATGGCATTTAACCGCTGAATTCAGATTAAAAGATGGGCAGCAGTGAATCCCTGACTCATACTCTTACCGTTTTTTTTACGTACTTTTCTAATAATTATACAATCATATTGCTGGATGAATATCTTATCCCAATTCTACTCCAGCAGTCTTATCTCTGGTTGACATTCTCCTCCAACCAGGTCGCTGTAGGATTCCCATTACTGGGGCGTTACTTTCTTGTGAGTTTACGCAGGTTTCTGCTTCGACGTTACAGCCACGAGGGACTTACATTAACGCCACAGACTTTACTTCCCCTCTGCCCGAGGGTAGGTCTTCAACGACGGAAAGGATATTAGCAGAATGTTAGACGAAATTTACCTCCCGCCTGGCTTGGCGGGAGTACTCTTTCGGAAACGGATAGACAATTTATGAGATACTCAAGTCAGGGGCAGTCAAGGCTACTTTCGAGCGTTTAACCGGAATTCTTCAATGTTTTTAGCAACAGCATTCACTAACCGCTGACGACACTCTTTGGCTACCCATGCGCTGTGTGGGGTAATAATCAGATTGGGGTGGGAAGAGGTCGTTAATGAATGATTCACAGAGGGAGGTTCTTCCTTCAAGACGTCCAGGGCGGCACCGGCTATTTCTTCCTGTTCCAGGGCAGCGAGCAAATCGGATTCATTGACTATATCCCCCCGTGATACATTGATCAGGAAAGCAGAGTTTTTCATTGCCTTGAATACGTGGGCATCAATCAAATTGCGGGTTTCATCAGATAAAGGACAATGTACGGTTATCACGTCTGATTCAGCAATTAACTGATCAAAGGGAATGCGACCACTCACTGGCATGGCATCCCTCCGTAAAGACTCAGCCACGGCAATCCGCATACCAAAAGCTTCCGCTACTCGGGCGACACCTTGCCCCAGCTCCCCATACCCAATAATGCCAAGCTGTTTACCTGCCAGCTCAGTGGCGGGGTAATCCAGCAGGCAAAAGAATGGGCTGCGTGACCAGTGACCTCTTTTTACGCCTTGATGGTATTGATGCCAGTTGGTGGTTAACGCCAGTAGCAAGGCAAAAGTGTGCTGCACCACCGAGGGGGTGGCATACCCTGTTACATTTTTTACGCAAATCCCCAGATCTCGGGCAGCATCCAGATCAATGTTATTGGTACCGGTGGCGCTGACGCAAATCAACTTGAGGTTGTGGCAGGCAAGCATTGTGTTTCGGTTGATCACCACTTTGTTAGTAATGACGGCCTCAGCGGTATTGATATGTTCTATAACCGTCTCATTGGATGTGTGATCGTAGGTGGAAAAGGTGTCCAGTGAACGTTGCAGTGGGGAAAGGTCCAGATCCTGTGGATTCAGGGTTGATTGGTCAAGGAATACACCGTGCATAACGTTCCACTTTCAATAAAGCATAAGGATAAAGGCCGGACTGTATATGAGTCCGGTTCCTCACACAAGCCTCATGCCGTGTTGAATGACTTGAACAGTGAATGCAATGCTCAGCGCCCTTAACCCTGTCTGAGAACGTGTGTGAGACTGATGGCTGATGGCAAGTGCCTCCCGGGTTTTGAGGTATCAGACACAAGATCATCAACATGCAACAGAACCTCAATACTGTTTGATATAAGCACAGATGTCTGTTTTTAACGCATGAAGACTATTTCCTAACAGACGATAGTTTTCTGTGCGGGTCAATAAGTCACTCATGGATTCAGGCAGTGCTGGTACGGGTAGCCCTGCTTTGGTAATTGCATCGGAGAATTTAACCGGGTGAGCTGTTGCTAGTGCCACGGTGGCCGTTGTTGCATTGCCGAGCTCGTTACAGGCTCGAATACCTGTTGCCGTATGGGGGTCTGCTATATACGCTGTTTGCTGATAGAGTGTTTTTATCGTTTCACAAATGCTGTTGTTATCACTCGAATAGCTTCCAAACAGTTGTTTAGCTTGTTGCCAGATTTTATCATTCACATGCAGTTGGCCGTTTTGCTGGAACTGTGCCATGAGCTTGCTGATGGTATCACCCTCGTTACCGTGCAGGTCAAACAGTAGTCGTTCAAAGTTGCTGGAGACCATGATATCCATGCTGGGTGAGAGAGTTTGTTGCAACGCCTTTTTGCTGTAGTCATTATTCTGGAAAAAGCGATGTAAAATATCGTTTTGATTAGTAGCGACAATCAGTTTCTCAATGGGTAACCCCATGCCCCTGGCAATAAAACCGGCATAAATATCCCCAAAGTTCCCCGTAGGCACAGAAAAAGTGATGGACTTTTGAGGAGCGCCTAACCGGGTAGCCGCATAGAAGTAGTAGACCACCTGAGCCATAATGCGCGTCCAGTTGATGGAGTTGACAGCAACAAGTCGCAGGCCTTCTGGCAAAAAGGATTGATCAGCAAAGCTTTGCTTGACCAGTTCCTGGCAGTCATCGAAGTTGCCTTCAATGGCAATATTATGAACGTTTTGAGCAAGGACAGTTGTCATTTGACGGCGTTGCACGTCTGACACCCGGTTGTGAGGGTGAAGAATGAAGATATCAAGATTTTTACTGTGCCGGCAGCCTTCAATAGCAGCAGCACCCGTATCACCTGAGGTGGCACCAAGTACGATGGCTCGCTGTCCGTTTTCTTCAAGCGCATAGTCGAGAAGTCGGCCTAGCAGCTGAAGTGCGAAATCTTTAAATGCCAGGGTTGGCCCATGAAATAATTCAAGTACCCAGGTATTCGTATCCAGTTGCCGCAAAGGCGCCACCGCCGGATGATTAAATGCGGCATAACTGTCATTGATGGCTGTTTTCAGTACGTCCTTGGGAATATCGTCACCAACGAAAGGATGAATAATTTCATAGGTCAGCTCAGCATAACTAAGCGTCTGAAGCTCACTGATTTTTTCCGGGGAAAACTGAGGCAGTGCTTCAGGCACAAACAGGCCACCGTCGTCAGCGAGGCCTTTAAGTAATACCTCCTGAAACCTCTTGGTGTTGGTTTTTTTGCCGCGGGTGCTGATATATTTCACAATAAAGCCCTATTCAGAGTCCGTGGTTTCTATACGTATGCGGGTGACCGGCGCCTGGACGCCGGTTAGCGACTCTATACTGTCGATGGCCCGGTTAATGACAGCTTCATTGAAGCGCCCGGTTTCGATAACAATATCGGCATATTGCTCTTTGTTTGCCACAGACTTTTGGGAGATAGCAGTCACATTGATACCGTAGGTACTGAGGATGTCAGTCATCGCGTTCATCCTGTCTGGGTGGTTCTCTGCGTGTATACGCAGGTAATAGCGGGTTTTTATTTGCTCAATAGGGACAACAGGTTCTGAAAAGCGCGGTACTTCGTCAATGTGGCCAAGGGCGGGTACGGCAGCCTCGGGAGATTGCGTCGTGCGGGCGATATCCATAATATCGGCGATGACAGATGACGCGGTGGCCTCAGACCCTGCACCAGGGCCAGTATAAAGGGTCTGACCAAGGGCATCACTGTTAACAACAATAGCGTTAAGTACACCATTGATGTTTGCCATTGGCTTTGAGGCAGGTATCAATGCGGGGTGCACGCGGATTTCAATGCCTTTTTCCTGGCGTCGGGCAATCCCCAGGTGCTTGATACGGTATCCCAATTCTTCTGCGTACTGGATATCAAGGGGGGTAATAAGGGATATTCCCTCAGTGTAGGCTTGATTAAACTGAAGGGGAATTCCAAAGGCAATGGAGGCCATAATAGTGAGTTTGTGACAGGCATCAATCCCTTCAATATCAAAGGTTGGGTCGGATTCAGCATAACCGAGTGTTTGCGCTTCTTTCAGTACATCACTGAACGGGCGTTGTTTGTCACCCATTTCAGTCAGGATATAATTACCTGTACCATTGATAATGCCTGCCAGCGAATGTATCCGGTTAGCTGCCAATCCTTCACGCAGGCATTTGATGATGGGAATGCCGCCTGCGACGGCGGCTTCATAAGCGACCAGGACATTGTGCTTTTTAGCGGCCTTGAAGATTTCGTTGCCGTGTTCGGCAATCAGGGCTTTGTTAGCGGTAACCACATGCTTACCCTGTTCGATGGCGCTTAATATCAGTTCTTTGGCTGTTTCATAACCACCAATAAGCTCGACGACAATATCAATGTCTGGATTTCGTGTAATGTCAAAGATATCGCGAGTGACCATTGTGCCTGACGTATCACAGGCGTGATTGTCGTGCCGGACCGCCACTTGCTCAATGATAACAGGGTGTCCGACACGGGCGGCAATAATGTCCTGGTTACGGTTCAGGACGTTAAATGTGCCACTCCCCACAGTCCCTAATCCGCAAATACCCACTTTGACAGGTTTCAAATTCTCACCTCAACAGCTTGTTGTCATGTTTATCAGGTGTTCTACCAATGGTCCAAGCATTACCATGCTCATTGTTAAAAATGCCATTTGGTATTATACGCGATTGTTTTCTATCGTTTGTTTGTTATCGCGGCTAGTTTTGGGATTATAGCGAAAGTGGATCATTTTTTAACGGATGTTGAATAATATCTTTTGCCGGGCGACAGTCCGGTACGTGCTGATCATCGGTCAAAGGGCTGCGGACGCCCTTGAAAAGCGCAAACGCAACTAAACACAAGGAGCCTGTCGGACTTAAGACAATTTCGGCCTGAAATCCAGGAAGCGCGATAAAGCGCGAGAAAGCGTGGCCAGAATTTCCGATCAATTTGCTTAAATAGGTCAACTATTCGCGCAAATTGATCGAAAATTCTGACTCGCCCTACTGAATTTTATGCTCGAAAGCATACGTCCGACAGGCTCCAAGGCTTCTCGCCACTGTAGCAGGAGGTTGTCAGTGTCTTGCGTGTGTAGTCAGGCGCAGTCATTTGGACAGGCACTATTGCTGTGTTGTTCGTAGGAATACGTAATAGGTCGCGTTACCATGCCGCTCAAAATGACGGCGGTTGAATAATTCTTATGAGGTAAGTTGACGATGGTAGCTAACGAGCGGGTAATTTGGGTTGATGAGCGCAATAATGTGCTTGGTTCGGTTACACGTCAGCAGATGAGGAACAGCAAACTCTGTCACAGGGCTACGTATGTGTTTGTTTTCAATAGCAAAGATCAGGTAGTCGTGCAGGAGCGAACATTAACAAAGGATATTTACCCCGGTTATTTTGATCCAGCGACGGGGGGCGTCGTTTCTGAAGGTGAGCATTATGATCAGGCAGCTTATCGTGAATTAGCTGAGGAATTAGGGGTCACCCGTGTTACTTTGACGCCGCATTTCCATTTCTTTTTCAATAATGAGGATTGTCAGGTTTGGGGCAAGGTTTATAGCTGCGAGTATGATGGTGAATTTACCTGTCAGCCAGATGAGGTGGCAGGTACGGTGTGGGAATCTCCAGAAGATATTTTGACCAATCGTTTTAACCGGTGTTATACACCGGACAGTGTCGTTGCGCTGGAACGGTTGATAGCAATCAAACAGCGAGGTTAAACGCGTTAATGTTTACAGGTATTGTGAAAGGGATATTTCCCGTAGCTGAAGTAGAGGTCCTTAAAGATTTTGTCCGGTTATCCGTAACACTGTCCCCTGAGTTGGTAGAAGGGTTAGAAATTGGCGCCAGTGTTGCCGTTAATGGAACCTGTCTGACGGTGGTAGGCATTGACAGGTATACGGTCGCTTTTGAGGTAATGCGGGAGACATTGCGGGTAACGAACATCGGGGAGTTATGTGAAGGGCGTCGTGTCAATATTGAAAGGGCTGCCCGATTTGGTGATGAGATTGGCGGGCATGTGCTGTCTGGACATATCCATACTATGGCTCGCGTGACAGAAGTGTGTAAGGAAGAAAATAACGTTACGGTATTTTTCCATGTGTCAGACGATGTGGTTGAGTATCTGCTACCTAAAGGTTACGTTGCGCTCAATGGGGCCAGCTTGACCATTGGCGCGGTTGTTGAAAATAACACTTTCTGTGTGCACCTGATTCCCGAAACACTGCGTTTGACCACGTTTGGGAGTATAAAGGTGGGTGATCGTATTAACCTTGAGGTTGACAGTCAAACACAGGCTATAGTGGACACGGTAAAACGTGTCATGTCACAGGAACGGCATAAATAACCACAACGGGCTCAGCCTCTGGTATCAAAACCCAATGGGGAACCTTCCTCGGATAAAGAGAAACAGACTCTGTTGCGTGCGGTGATGAGCATCCCCCCTGAGCTGGGCGAGTAAAGAGCTGCAAATCCCGGAACCAAAAGACAATGAGCCGGTACTGACCCGACCGCAAGGTAATGCTGAAACTACGCCGTCAACGGTCCTTAAAGGGGTGTTAAACGGCGCGTTAACGGCATTAAAACAGGGCGCCAGAGAACCCGCCGCTAAACAGTCCCTGGATTTACCCGCCCAATGGCTGGAACTGTCGTTGCCGGGTCCGAACCCTGAGTGAGAGGCGGCTAAATATAGGGAGGAAAAAAGGGCGCTGTGTAAAACCTATAATATAGCCGTTGCCAATTACATATTGGGATAATTGGGCCCTCCAGCCCCTTCGGGCGTCACCCAGGTAATATTTTGATAAGGGTCTTTAATATCACAGGTTTTGCAATGCACACAGTTTTGGCTATTGATCTGAAAGCGCTGCTCTGAAGTGGTTTCGTCCACTACAATTTCATACACGCCCGCTGGACAGTAGCGCTGCGCAGGCTCAGCAAACTCGGGAAGATTCTTTTTCAGTGGAACTGTTTCATCAGCGAGCTTTAAATGGCAGGGCTGGTCTTCTTCGTGGTTAGTATTGGATAAAAAAACAGAGCTTAACCGGTCAAAGGTGAGTTTCCCATCAGGCTTCGGGTAATGAATCACCGGGCAGACACTGGCCGGTTTTAGCTGGGCATGATCAGGCAGGGGATCTCTAAGGGTAAAAGGCAACTTGCCATTGAACAGGTTAAGGTCAGCATAAGCAAAAGCGGCGCCCAACAAATTTCCCCATTTGTGCATGGCCGGTCCAAAGTTGCGCTGTTGGCGCAGTTCTTTGTAAAGCCAGGAAGCTTCGAAAGCCCCTTTAAAACCCGTTAACTCATCGCCACCTTCAGAGCCATTTTTTATGGCTTTAAAGACTTCTTCCGCGGCTAGCAACCCTGATTTCATGGCCGTGTGGGAACCTTTGATTTTGGCACCGTTCAATGTACCCGCATCACAGCCAATCAATAAACCGCCGGGAAATGTCATCTCTGGAAGGGACTGTAACCCTCCTTTTGCCAGGGCGCGGGCACCATAAGACACGCGCTTTCCACCTTCCAAATACTGTTTTATCACCGGGTTGGTTTTATAACGTTGAAACTCTTCGAACGGACTGAAATGAGGATTTGAGTAACTGAGATCTGAAATAAGGCCAACGACGACCTGATTATTTTCAATGTGGTATAAAAACCCCCCCCCTGAAGCGCCTTTTTCAGCCATAGGCCAGCTCAATGGCCAACCAGCGGTATGAACCACCAGTCCGGGGTGATGCTTATCCGGGGAAATATCCCACAGCTCTTTGATACCGAGTCCGTAATGCTGGGGATCTTTACCCTGATCCAGCTTGAAATGACTGATCAGTTCTTTACCTAAATGCCCTCTACAGCCTTCGGCGAATAGAGTATACTTGGCATGCAATTCCATCCCGGGCATATAACTGTCTTTTTGTTCTCCCCCTGCTGTCACGCCCATATCACCCGTGACGATACCCTTGATACCACCATTGTCGTTAAACAGTAGCGACCGCGCGGCAAATCCGGGGAAAATTTCAACGCCCAGTGATTCGGCCTGTTCGCCCAGCCAGCGGCATAGATTACCCAGGCTGATGATATAGTTCCCCTTGTTACGCATGGTTTTTGGTACCAGGTAATGAGGAACCTTGGCAGCTTTTTCGTCGGAGCGTAAAATATAGATATCATCGCCGGTTACGGGGGTGTTCAGGGGAGCCCCTTTTTCTTTCCAATCCGGGAAGAGTTCATTCAAAGCGGTTGTTTCAAAGACGGCGCCGGACAGAATATGAGCGCCCACCTCTGATCCTTTTTCGACAACACAAACGGACAGCTCCTGACCTGATGCTTGTGATAACTGCATTAGGCGACATGCGGCAGATAAACCGGCGGGGCCGGCACCAACCACCACTACATCAAACATCATGGATTCGCGCTCCATAGAGCCTCCTTCAAGCAAAGTTCACGCTTATCGTTGTCATAAATCAAACATGTGTTTGAATTTATTCTGCATTATAATCGGTCATTGTCAAATAGCCAGCGACTGTGCCGGATATCTGAGGGTGTTATCAGGATTTTGCACTAAAATTTTTTATCTGACAGACATATTCCCTTCTCTTGCCACATAAAAGATTCAAACAGTTGTTTGATCCGGCAAAGGCTGACTGGTAAACTGGCGAGGCGCGGGTATTTTTCAAGCTATGCCTGTATTTTTTCATCTTTATCCAAATTCTAAAAAGGAAAGCTGCGCACCCATGAAACTATTAGTAGCCGTTAAACGGGTTATCGACTATAACGTCAAAGTGCGTGTCAAGCCGGATAACTCCGATGTTGATCTTACCAATGTCAAAATGGCCATCAACCCGTTCTGCGAAATAGCTGTGGAAGAAGCGGTACGCCTCAAAGAACAGGGGATTGCCAGCGAGATCGTCGCTGTCTCTATTGGGCCGAAGGCTTGTCAGGAACAGCTCAGAACCGCGCTGGCCCTCGGTGCGGATCGCGCTATTCAGGTGGAAACTGAGACATTCCCGGGTTCTTTGGCCGTTGCCAAACTGTTAAAAGCCATTGTTGATGAAGAAAAGCCTGACTTGATTATCCTCGGTAAGCAGGCCATCGACTCAGATAATAACCAGACCGGACAAATGCTGGCGGCCCTCACAGGCTTGCCACAAGGCACGTTTGCTTCGCAAGTATCCATTGAAGAGGGCACAGTCAATGTCACACGTGAGATTGATGGGGGATTGCAAACCCTGTCCCTGACGCTGCCAGCGGTGGTAACCACGGATCTGCGCCTGAACGAACCTCGCTACGCGAAGTTGCCTGATATCATGAAAGCGAAGCGTAAGCCTCTTGATGTCAGACAGCCCGATGCCTTAGGCGTTGATACGGCTTCAACACTGGAAACCGTCCGTGTTGACATGCCGCGGCAACGCCAGGCAGGCGTGAAAGTGGGCAGCGTTGACGAGCTGATTGATAAACTAAAAAACGAAGCGAAGGTGATCTGATGAGCATTCTGGTTGTTGCTGAGCACGATAACAAACAGCTAAACAGCGCGACACTTCATACCGTTGCGGCTGCCAAAGCCATTAGTAGCGATATTCATCTTCTGGTGATCGGAGCGCGCTGCGATCAAGTGGCTGAAGCCGCTTCTCAGGTAGAGAGTGTTCAGAAGGTATTTGTCGCCAATCAGGGTGATTATGAGCATCAGCTCGCGGAAAATACCAGCTTGCTCATTGCCGAATTAGGAAAACAATACAGCCATGTACTGGCAGCGGCGACTACTACTGGCAAAAATGTAATGCCACGGGTTGCTGCCCTTTTGGATGTTGATCAGATCTCAGACATCATCAAAGTTGAGGATGAGAACACTTTTGCGCGCCCCATCTACGCCGGTAACGCTATCACCACGGTCAGGTCAAGCGCGCCCATTAAGGTCATTACCGTTCGCGCGACGGCATTTGATCCAGTGGCTGATAGCGGGGGCAGTGCTACTGTGGAGTTGCTTGACAGTCAGCATGTGAATGAGTTGTCCCGTTTTATCGGTGAAGAGCTGGCCGAGTCCGAACGCCCTGAGCTGACCGAAGCGAGTGTGATTGTCTCTGGCGGCAGGGGCATGGGTAATGGCGAAAATTTTGAGTTACTGTACAAGCTGGCTGATAAACTCGGTGCTGCCGCAGGTGCTTCCCGTGCAGCGGTTGATGCGGGTTTTGTCCCTAACGATATGCAGGTTGGGCAAACGGGCAAAATTGTCGCGCCCAATCTTTATATTGCCATAGGCATCTCCGGTGCTATCCAGCACCTTGCTGGCATGAAAGACAGTAAAATCATTGTTGCCATCAACAAAGACGAAGATGCCCCTATTTTCCAGGTGGCAGACTATGGTCTGGTGGCTGATTTGTTTGAAGTGTTGCCTGAGTTTGCCAGTAAATGCGATTAACAACCGGTTGTAGAAACATCTACAAATAAAAAGACGAGCTGATGCGTTCAGCTCGTCTTTTTTATAGTATGGAAGAACACTTTTTATGGACGCAGTGGTTCAACCGTGCAGAAAGATCAAGCCTCACCTTTCGATGCAAAAGCTTTTCTTGAGCAAACCCCCCAAAAAGCCGGTGTCTACGATATGCGCGACAGCGATGGCAAGACACTGTATATCGGAAAAGCCAAAAACCTCAAAAGCCGGGTAGGCAGTTATTTTCGTAACGCCGGACTCACCAGCAAAACGCTGGCTTTGACAAGAAAGATTGCCTCCATAGAACTCATTGTCACCCACACCGAGACGGAAGCCTTACTGCTTGAGCAGGACCTTATCAAGCGCAGACGTCCTCCTTATAACATTTTGTTGAAGGATGATAAGTCCTACCCTTATATTTTGATCACCAGCGATCATCCCTGGCCCCAAATACGGCATCAACGGGGCAGAAAAACAGCAAAAGGACAGTATTTTGGCCCATTCCCTAATGGTCTTGCGGTGCGAGAAAGCCTGAATCTACTGCAAAAAGTCTTTAAAGTGCGCCAGTGTGAGGACAACTACTTTCACAATCGCTCACGTCCCTGTCTTCAGTACCAGATCAATCGCTGCAAGGCACCTTGTGTCGGTCTCGTATCCCAAGAGGAGTACCAGCAAGATATCGATGATACGGTGCAGTTTTTGAACGGGAAAAGCCAGCAGTTGCAAAACGCGTTAACCGGGCGCATGGAGAAAGCGGCCTCACAACTGGACTTTGAGTCAGCAGCGACAATCAGGGATCAGTTGATTTCCCTGCAGAAGGTTCAGGAAAAGCAAACAGTCACTAAAATGCACGGCAGTGCCGATGTGATCGGCATGGCGCAAAGGGGAGGGCAGGTGGCTTTTAACGTGCTTTTTATTCGTTCGGGACAAATCACCGGCAATAAGGCTTATTTTCCCCACTTTAAGCTCGACAGCCATGTGTCAGACGAACTTGAACAGTTTCTGTCCCAATTTTATATCCGCCTGGCCCATGCCCGGGATTTTCCCGCTGAAGTCATTCTTCCTCAGCCACTGCCTGCCATAGGGGCCTTGACCGAGGCCATGGGGCAGATTGCCCATAAAAATATACAGATTAAACAGCATGTGCGAGGTGATCGCGCCAACTGGCTGACCTTGTCAAACACCAACGCTAACCAGCAGTTATCCCAACATCTTACTGATAAAACCACCCATAAGGATCGGATAGAACAGCTGGCCTCACTACTGAACCTGCCCGCCGCGGTGCAAAGAATTCACTGCTTTGATATCAGCCATACGCAAGGAGAGAGTACCGTTGCCTCTTCTGTATCTTTCGGGCCAGAGGGCCCCATTAGCCAGGAGTATCGCCTGTTTAATATTCAAGGGGTCACCGCGGGTGATGATTATGCTGCCATGTACCAGGCTCTTAACCGACGCTATAAAAACGTTCTGGAAGGCAAAGAAGACAAACCAGGACTCATTATTATTGATGGTGGAAAAGGTCAACTGACTATGGCCGGGCGCTGCCTGACAGAGATGGTGCTGGCTGATATCCCTTTACTGGGCATTGCCAAAGGCGCTACCCGTAAACACGGTATGGAAACCCTGTTATATAAAGGGCAAACTATCCAGCCAGAAGGCTTTGAGGCGGCCTTTTTGTTGATTCAGCATATTCGTGACGAGGCCCACAGGTTTGCCATCACAGGACACCGGCAGCGGCGACAGAAAACACGAAATCGCTCCCTGCTGGAGGATATTCCTGGCGTTGGCGCAAAGCGCAGATCAGCGCTGCTTAACCATTTTGGCGGGCGACAGGGTGTGGTTAATGCCAGTGTAGCTGAGCTATCCAAGGTTACAGGAATAAGTCCCCACCTTGCTCAGGTCATTTATAACGCCATACATGCTCAATGATAAAGAATGATTGCCATCTTGGTATTAGATTGTTGTGCTTGACAGGCGGACTGTGTAACGTATGCATCACTTTTAATGGCAGCATACAACTGACTTGGTATGAACATTCCTAATTTTTTAACCTCCTTTCGTATAGTCCTTGTTCCTGTTCTGGTGGTGGTGTTTTATCTACCCTTTGAATGGAATTACCTGGTATCTGCCGCTATTTTTTTTCTGGCTGCCGTTACTGACTGGCTGGATGGTTTTTTGGCAAGAAAGCTAAGCCAGAGTACGCCATTTGGCTCTTTTTTTGACCCTGTTGCTGACAAGATTATGGTGGCTACTGCTTTATGCATACTTGTTGATGACTTTCATACGCTTTGGATCACACTACCAGCCATTGTTATCATTGGCCGTGAGATTGTGATTTCTGCCCTTCGTGAGTGGATGGCAGAGTTGGGCAAACGCACCAGTGTTGCAGTCAGTATTGTTGGCAAGACTAAAACCTTAGCGCAGATGAGTGCTATTACCCTAATGCTGCTATCTCCTATACCTGTGATGAACTGGATTGGCTATGCCGGCATCGCGCTGCTGTACATTTCTGCCATTTTGACATTGTTGTCCATGGTTGTTTACTTGAAAGCTGCCTGGCCGGACTTAAGCCCGTTCAAGTCTCATTCAGAAAAACGTTCAAAATAGACCCCTTGTTGCACAGAGCGCTTGACAGTTTGGCAGAAACCCATAAAATACGCTTCATCTTCTGAGGGATAGAAATCAACGTTGACCCTCAGCAACGCATGAAAACGTTGTAAATCATTTTCTATGCGGGAATAGCTCAGTTGGTAGAGCACAACCTTGCCAAGGTTGGGGTCGCGAGTTCGAGTCTCGTTTCCCGCTCCAGGTTTGAAATAAGTAGCCTTAACAGGACTACTTCACAGAATGAAGGCGGGTTGGTAGAGCGGTTATACAGTGGACTGCAACTCCATCTAGGCCGGTTCGACTCCGGTGCCCGCCTCCAAACGCAATAAAGGCAATAAAGCGCAATGCTTTATGCTCATATGAAAAGATTAATCCTTTTCAATGGCCCGGATGGTGAAATTGGTAGACACAAGGGACTTAAAATCCCTCGGCTTAACGGCCGTGCCGGTTCGATTCCGGCTCCGGGCACCAGTCATAAAAAAGCTATAAGAAAATAAAGTTGTTATAGCGTTTTTATTAACCTGATCTACTCTAATCCTCCCTAAACCTTTGTTAATCTTAGTGTAAGCTACAGTCAACCAGGCACTGTGTAGCAGGGAACAGGACGAATTTCAGGGCGTCGAACTCACGTTAAATAATCGTGTTTTATCACTTGCTGTGTTTGAATGTATTGTAAAAAATACCAAACGTTTTAACTCGTCATAGTATGTAAAGCGCTCATCAGGTGCTGCACTTTTGTCACTGATTCATTGTACTCTTCTGTCGCTTTGGAATCAGCAACAATAGCCCCACCTCCCCAGCAGGACAGAGTGTGTCCATCAGCAACCAATGTCCGAATGGCAATGTTCATATCCATGTTACCGTTACTGCTCACATAACCGACAGAACCACAATAGGCAGAGCGTGGACCTGCTTCGAGCTCACGAATAATTTCCATTGCCCGGATTTTCGGCGCGCCGGTAATAGACCCTCCAGGGAAGATGCTTGATAGTACGTTGAATAAGTTGATTGTCGGACGCAGTTTCCCCGTCACTTCACTGACCAGATGGTGCACATTAGCAAAACTTTCAAGGGCAAATAACCTCGGTACTGCTATAGAACCTATTTCACAGACCTTACCTAAGTCATTACGCAACAAGTCAACAATCATCAGATTTTCAGCGCGGTCTTTTTCACTGTTGGTCAGGATTTGCGCATTTCGTTTGTCACTGATATCGTCCGCGCCACGGGCAATGGTTCCTTTTATCGGGTGAGATTCGATAATGCCCTTTTCAACCTTTATAAAGCGCTCAGGTGAAAGGCTCAATAATGTTATTCCCGGATAGTCAAGGTAAGCTGAATAGGGAGAAGGGCTGCTTTGCCTGAGCTGATGATAGGCAGTCCAGCTATCCCCAGTGTAAGGTGCTGTAAACGATTGTGTCAGATTGACCTGATAGCAGTCTCCTGCCGCAATGTAAGCCTGGATCCGACGAAACGCTGTATCGTATTGCTCAGGTGAAATTGTCGGTGAAAAGGGGGCTTTCAAGGCAAAATATTGCTTGTTTTTGCCCGTATGGCGCAACGCTTCAAGCACTGCTGATTTTGTTGTATCGGCAATACCTGAATGAAAAATCAGGGTGCGGCTTTTTTCCTGATGGTCGGTGACGATAGCCCACCAAAACAACCCCGCAACCATCAGTCGTTGCTTTTTATCACCCCAGCCCAAGGCTCTGCCAGGCTCTAACAGGCTATTGAGTTCATAGGACCAGAACCCGGCAATCCCGCCGGTAAAGGGGAAACGGTCATCATTTACCGGAGGCATGGATTCAAATACTTCAGATAAAATAGTAAAAGGGTCGGCATGGCCTTTATAAACTGCCCCTGTGACGCGCTGTTCCCAAACTAACAGACCATCAGCATTGACGGTTACGGTATCAGAAGGGGCTGCTGTCATGATGTCGTAGCGTCCTTGTGCCCCTTGCTGCATTGATGAGCAACTATCCAGAAACGTGGCTAAAGGTAATGCTCTGATTTTCTCAAAGTAATGGCTTGAGTCAGGGCTATAATCCAGTTCCAGAAGGTTTAATGTCATCGTGATGGATCCACCGGTAAAAAAATGGGTGCAGTTTACCCCCCGCTGATAGTAACTACCAGATCATATTGTCAGAGAGTGTATAGTTACCTTTCAATCTCAGGAAATGCGTTATTATAGGTTAGAATAGATAAGCAAACTTCTGAGATCGTTTTAGAATGTAGATCCAGAAAGGAGAAGACGAATAATGATACAAACACCCGGATCACGCTTTCGGGAAGCGGTTGCCAACCATCAACCCCTTAAAATTGTCGGTGCTATTAATGCCTACGCTGCCATGCAGGCAGAGCAGCAAGGGCATCAGGCGCTTTACCTGTCAGGTGCGGGAGTAGCCAATGCCTCTTTCGGATTACCGGATTTGGGGATGACCTGCCTCAACGATGTACTGGATGATGTTCGTCGTTTAACAAGTGCAAGCGCGCTGCCTTTACTGGTTGATTGCGATACTGGCTGGGGCGGGGCGTTTTCTATTGCCCGTACTGTTAAAGAAATGCGCAAAGCCGGTGCCGCTGCTGTGCACATTGAAGATCAGGTTGCCCAGAAACGCTGTGGTCACCGCCCTAACAAAGCCATTGTCTCCAAAGAAGAGATGCGTGATCGAATAAAAGCGGCAGTGGATGCCAGAGTGGATAATAACTTTGTTATCATGGCACGGACAGATGCCCTGGCTGTGGAAGGCATGGAAAGCGCTATTGAACGTGCCCGGCTCTGCATTGAAGCAGGCGCCGATATGATTTTTCCTGAAGCCATGACCTCCCTTGCTGATTACCAGCGATTTGCTGATGCGGTTGAGGTGCCCATCCTGGCTAATATCACTGAATTCTCAACAAAAACGCCTTTGTTTGAGTGCCATGAGTTGGCTGATGCCGGCGTTAGCATGGTGCTATATCCCCTGAGCGCTTTTCGTGCCATGGCCAAAGCCGCGGAGCACGTCTACCAGGCTATAGCGCGGGACGGTCATCAAAAAAAGGTGACCGATACCATGCAAACACGCGAAGCGCTTTATCAATGCCTTGATTATCATGCCTACGAAAAGCGGCTTGATGACTTGTCTGGAAAGGAATAACCCGTTACGGTGTGTTACTTGATGATAACGTTCTAACAACTAGGAGCTTGTCCGAGAATAGACTGCGCTACTGCGGTTACGATAAATTGGTCTAAAAATTCCTGCTTCTTCATCAAATAGCCCCGCTATTTTCCTCAGAAACAGAAATTTTTATCCTCAATTTCTCGCAATCCTCGCTAAGGGCGCTATTCTCGATCAGGCTCCTAGCAACGCCTTTTTATCGAAACAGGCATTTTTCTCTTCGGGCATGTGTGGAGTAGGTTATATGGTTGATAAAAAGCTCAGTGGTGCCGGCCTCAGAGGTCAAAGCGCTGGAGAAACTCACCTTTGCACCGTTGGCAAATCCGGTACAGGCTTGACTTACTGTGGTTACGATATCAGTGAACTGGCAGAGCATGCTTGCTTTGAAGAAGTCGCCTGGTTGCTGTTTCACGGGGAGTTACCCACCATTGAGGAGCTTACGGGCTTTCGGCAGTTATTAAAGGACTATCGCCGTTTGCCTGATGCGTTGAAACGGTGTCTTGAGGAGCTGCCAGCGGACACGCACCCCATGGACGTTATGCGAACCGGCTGTTCAGTACTCGGTAATCTGGAACCAGAAGCTGATTTCACCCAACAACACCAGGTGGCAAATCGACTCATTGGTGCGCTGCCTTCTATTTTATTGTATTGGTACCGTTTCAGTCATGATGGAGCGCGCATTGAAACAGAAACGGATGAGGACTCGGTGGCAGGGCATTTTTTAACGTTGCTCCATGGCGCCTCACCCTCAGATGTTCACCAACGCTGCCTCGATGTCTCATTAATCCTCTACGCTGAACATGAATTTAATGCCTCAACCTTTACCGCAAGGGTTTGCGCCTCCACGTTATCTGATATGCATTCGTGTATTACCGGTGCTATTGGTTCATTAAGAGGCCCGTTGCATGGTGGGGCGAACGAGGCTGCCATGGCGATGATTGAACAGTTCTCATCGCCAGAGCAAGCTGTAGCGGCAGTGCGTGACAAGCTGGCTCGCAAGGATAAAATTATGGGATTTGGTCATGCGGTCTACCGTGAGTCTGACCCGCGTAATGTGATTATCAAAGCCTGGTCCAAAAAGCTCTCCCAAGATGCTGACAACGCACAGTTATACGCTGTCTCCGAAGCTGTCGAAAATGTCATGTGGGAGGAGAAAAAACTCTTTGCCAATGCCGATTTTTTCCATGCGTCAGCTTATAACTTTATGGGAATTCCCACCCCATTGTTTACGCCGATTTTTGTTTGCTCTCGCGTGGCAGGGTGGGCAGCTCACGTGATGGAGCAACGCGGCAATAACCGGATTATTCGCCCGTCCGCTGACTATGTTGGCTATGAGGCTCGTGCTTTTATACCTGTTGAGCAGCGTTGACGCCCCCCGTTAGTCTGCACCCATTTATCACCGCTATCACAAAAACTCTCTCAAAAACAAGGGCAAGTGACGTATGAGCACCAGTGTTGAGAATGTCGATATAAACAAGCGTCCTGATTACGACTCGGTCATCCAGGTCATTGCTGATTACGTGCTGAATTTCAGGGATTTTTCTGAGGAAGCTCTGGAGACGGCCCGTTACTGTTTAATGGACACCCTCGGTTGCGGCTTGCTTGCCCTCCAGTTTCCCGAGTGTACCAAGCACCTTGGTCCCATTTTTGATGGGACAATTGTACCCCACGGTTCCCGGGTGCCCGGCACCCATTATGTGCTTGATCCAGTAAAAGCGGCCTGGGATATTGGCTGTATTGTTCGATGGCTTGATTACAACGATACCTGGCTAGCCGCTGAATGGGGGCATCCTTCTGATAATCTGGGGGGAATTCTGGCTGTTGCGGATTATCTCTCCCAAAGAAATAGCGCTGAGGGAAAAGCCCCCCTGACCATGGGGGATGTCCTCAAAGCAATGATTATGGCCCATGAAATTCAAGGTTGCCTGGCGCTGGAGAATGCGTTTAACCGTGTGGGTCTGGACCATGTTGTCCTGGTGAAGGTAGCATCCACAGCGGTTGTGGCCAAACTCTCTGGTGCTACCCGCGAGCAAATGCTGTCAGCCTTGTCCCATGCCTGGGTGGATGGACAAAGCCTGCGCACCTACCGCCATGCTCCTAATGCCGGCTCAAGAAAAAGCTGGGCAGCCGGGGATGCCACTTCTCGCGCGGTGCGGCTTGTTGATATTGCCATGCGGGGTGAAATGGGAGTGCCTGGTGCCTTGAGCGCACCCCAGTGGGGGTTTTATGATGTGCTGTTCAGTAAAAATAATAAAGACCAGACAGTTAAACCCGAACATGCCAGAACATTCAGCTTCCAGCGCCCCTACGGTACTTATGTCATGGAAAATATTTTGTTTAAAATTTCTTTTCCGGCAGAATTTCACGCGCAAACAGCCTGCGAAGCGGCTGTTAAACTCCACCGTGAGGTAAAAGACCGTACACAGGAAATAGCACGCGTTGAGCTGACCACCCATGAATCGGCTATTCGCATTATTTCCAAGCAGGGGGAATTGGCCAATGCGGCTGATCGTGATCACTGCCTGCAATATATGGTGGCTGTGCCATTATTA
The DNA here is from genome assembly GCF_031528575.1 of Candidatus Sororendozoicomonas aggregata. Classification (NCBI taxonomy): domain Bacteria; kingdom Pseudomonadati; phylum Pseudomonadota; class Gammaproteobacteria; order Oceanospirillales; family Endozoicomonadaceae; genus Candidatus Sororendozoicomonas; species Candidatus Sororendozoicomonas aggregata. Next base: position 29,450 of record NZ_JAVLSP010000009.1, on the reverse strand, counting down.
ACAGGGAATCTCGAAGCGCAGCACTATGAAGACCGTTTTCATCAGGATCATCCTGAACTCGACCGATTACGGGAAAAAATGGTGGTCATAGAGGATGCGCGGTTCAGCAAAGATTATCATGACCCCCAAAAGCGCTCCATTGCCAATGCTGTGCAGGTGTTTTTTGAGGACGGCAGTCGTACTGACAAGGTAGTGATTGAGTATCCGGTAGGGCATCGTCGGCGCAGGGAAGAAGGGATTCCCTTACTGCTTAAGAAATTCACAACCAATTTGTCACTGACATACCCAGCGCGGCAACAGGAGAAAATCTATCAGCTATGCTGTCAACCAGAAAGCCTGTTAGAGATGCCAGTCCATGATTTCGTATCGATGTTAGCCATCAGTTAGCCATCAAAAAGCTGTCTTGACAATAACAGCATGGCTAAGACGGCCTCCTGGATGCCAGATTGCAGGCGTTGACATCGCCCCTGGCATTCAGCTTGTATTCGGGGTGGGGCGTCCCACAGAGTCAGGGTAATGTATGGGCTTTGGGGGAATAACACCGTTATTGAACGCCAGTGATGTGAGTGTTATATCATCAATGGTTTATCAGTGATTCAGAGGTTAGCCATGCGTCGTCGAACAGCTTCTTTTAACGTAAATAACTTTACGGTAAAAAATAGGGAGTGGACAGAACAACGTGTTCAAAAGTCTGCTTTTAACGTCAATAAAATTGTGAAAAAGGCAAATCAGGACTTAGTAAATAAAACAAAGAAAACAATAAAGAAAACAATTGAAGAGGTGAGCTTTGTAATCACCGCAAGCTGGTTAAGTATTATACACAGTGATGCCAAAAAAAGTTTAGACAAATTTGAACAACTTAAGCGCCCCTATTTAGATGAGTTAGATGCGTTGGAAAAAGTTTACTACACCCAAAATACCGGTGGACTTGATAATGATGATTTAAGTAAATTTGCTGATGAATCCTATTGCGCTGATACCAGGATGACGCGTGTTGCCTCCTCGGTGCCGATTTCACTCTTCACTGCCTCGTTTTGTCATATGAATAGTCGAACAGTATTACCCTCAGACGAACGGGTCTATGATAGTCCTTACTCCCTGACTCTACTGGCATTTTTTTCAACCTTAGGCATAAAGTATAAAGATAGAGAGATTGATTTTCCCTGCCTGTTTATCCACGAGCTTATCTGCCTTGAAAATGATGGAAGGGGGTATATCTATACCTGCTATGTAGAAAATATAAATTTCTATAATTTTGGCGTCTATAAAACGGGAAATAAAATTTATGTGTTCTTACCAACATCCGGTGAATATTTATTTGAATTTTATGCTGATTTTCATGAGATTAACAGCCTGCTTTCGCAAACGTTGATTCTTTCACTCGATATTGAATGTGGTGATGGTCGGCGTAATTATGCTCTGTTCGACGCCCGGTGTGATGTGAAAGAGATTACTTTCAGTTAGGGGGTGTTGTTATCGAAATGAATCACAGCCCCTGTATCAATCGTAATCGGTCACGATTAACTCAAATAAAGCGTTAGAGTGACTAACCAGTGGGTTATTGTTAGAACCTGCCTTTCTTTTAATGGTCAAAAGCTGCGATAAGTACTGGCTTATAGCCTCCATTAACAAAAAGGTGCCCATACCATGTATACCGGAAAATGTTCAATAAATCCCATCGATTACCAGGCTATTCAAACAGCTCTCAATAATAATCAAATAAAGAAAGATCAAGCAGGAGAGTGTTTTCTAACAAAAGACGGTAAACTTGTTGTATCAGTCATGGATGATAAGGTTGCTTCTTTTTGCCGTTCCAGGTTGGGCGTTTTCAAAGCGAGAGAACTGTATAAAGCTTTTGATCAATGGCATATAAAACAAGCGGCTACCTGTGAGCCTCGTGTGGCGCCAAAAAAAGATGCCGCTAAAGATGAAGACCCTGTGCTGGAAGAAATCGTAACACCCGGAGCCTGTGGTTTTACCCGTGATACGGCTGAAACGGCTACGGTGCTTTTTCCTCAATCTGCTGAGAAAACGTCACCGTCACCCACCGGTGTCTCGCGATACTCTGGTTATACCCAGGCTGGAACTTCTGTAGAGTTTGCCGGCGAAAAAAGGGTATTGCCTGAGAATCCTGATGTGTTAATGGAAATTAAGGATTTCTTTCCTTCCGATGGTTACTTTATGACAAGAGCCAGTTTTGAGAGAAAAAACCCTGAACTTTACAAATTGGTGGCATCTCGTGAATTCATCGAACGTCATTATGGCACTATCAATGGCTATCTAGCCGTTCCTGAATTTCATATTTCTGAATGTTTGCGCCATATGTATGACAAGAAAAATACAAGGGTTTTAATAGAGCCACTTATAGATACCTTCAATAAGGTAACCACTCAGAGTGAAAAAGTAGCTATTGCGGGTAAATTGGTCGATTTGGTAAAAAACTACACAGAAGCATCCAATAAATTTACGAACCATCTTACAAAAAGCAATGAGCCGAAACCAATCAAAAGTTCTGACTCAGATGCAGAGAAAAGTAATACCGCGCTGGTACCCTCTTTTATTGGCTTGCTCAAGCTAGAGAAAATGCTGACAGCGTTGGACCAATACAAAAATAAGGTGCCTTCGGTAACGGAAATATGTAATACCGTAGAGCGTGATAATAGCGATAATGGCTTCAGAATGGCACAATTAAATTCAGATTTACTTAGTGAATATGCTAAACCAGATGGCGTAAAAGATAGTATAGCTGAGCTTGAAAAGGCCTTGAAATTATTAATGTCGAGTCCTTTGATTAACCTGAAAACGGGCAGTATTTGCATTCCGGTTACGGTCTTTCAAAGACCAGATGGGCCTAATTTATTTGCCAGTTATTGTAAACAATTAATGGTCATTCACGAGAAAATGAAATACTTCAGTTTTACCCGTGATCTTTTCAGTTCCAATAATATTATAGAAATGAAAGATGCTATTAAAACGCTGGTGGGCTTTTCAACACTGTTAAAGGAATGCGATAGCATTGCCAGGGGGGGTGCAGTGGATCAGGCAGCGCTCAATGGCTAGCCTGACCGACTTATGCTTTCTGGTCAAAAGCTGTAATGAGGACTGGCTTATAGCCTCCATTAATAAAAATTAACAAAAATTAACAAAAAGGTGTTCATACCATGCATACTGCAAAATGCTTAACAACTTCCATTGATTACCAGGCTATTCAAACAGCTCTCGATAACCATCAAATAAAAGCAGATAAAAATGGAGGGGTATTTTTAACAAAAGAAGGGAGACTTGTTGTATCGGTCATGGGTGATAAGGTTGCTTCTTTTTGCCGTTCCAGGTTGGGTTTTTTCAAAGCGGGAGAACTGTATACAGCTTTTCGTCAATGGAAGATAACACAAGCACCTACCTGTGAACCTCGTGTAGCGCCAAAAAAAGATGCCGCTAAAGACGAAGGGCGTGTGCTGGAACAAATCGTAACACCCGGAGCCTGTGGTTTTACCGGTGATGCGGCTGAAACGGCCACGGTGCTTTTTCCTCAATCTGCTGAGAAAACATCATTGCCACCCATCGGTGTCTCGGGATATAACCTCGGCGGGACGTTTATAAAGTTTGCCGGCGAAGAAAGGGTATTACCTGATAACCCTCATGCGTTAATGGAAATTGAGGGTTTCTTTCCTTCGGATGGTTACTTTATGATAATAGGCTATTTTGAGGAAAAGAATCGTGAACTTTGCAGACTGTTGCAGTCTGTTCAATTTAGAAAAAAACATTATAAAGATATCAAAGATATCAATAGTCATATCGCCATTCCTGAATCCTATTTTTCTGACTGTTTGTGCCTTATGTATGACAGGAAAGACACAAAGGTTTTAATAGAGCCCCTTATAAATACCTTCAATAAGGCAACCACTCAGAGTGAAAAAGAGGCCATTGCCGGTGAATTAGTTAATTTGGTGAAAAACTACGCAGAAAAGTCCAATAAATTTACGAGTCACCTGACAATGGCCAATGAACCCAAACCATTCAAAAGAGTTGACTCGGATGCAGAGAAAAGTCATACCGAGCTGATGTCCACTGGTATTGGCTTGCCCAGGTTAGACCAAATGCTGACAGCTTTGAATCAATACAGAAATAAGATGCCTTCGGATAGTAAGATATATGAGATCATGGATCTTGATAATGGGGATTCTGGCACCAGAATGATGAGTTTAGAAAGAGGTTTATTTAAAGAATTTGCTAAACCAGGTGGCGTAAGAGATGATATGGATGAGTTCGAAAAGGCTTTAGAGTCATTGATGTCTGGCCCTTTCATTAACCTGAAAACTGGCAGTGTTTTCATTCCTGCTATGGTATTTCAACGGCCAGATGGACCCGATCTTTTTATCAATTATTGTAAGCAGTTAATAGTGCTTCACGAGCAGAAATACTCAAATTATACGGAAGCTTCTAGTTTCAAGCTGATTGACGCTATGAAAAACGCTATTAAAACGATGGTGGGCTTTAAAACACTGTTAAAGGAGTGCGATAGTATTGCCAGGGGGGTTACAGTGGATCAGGCAACGCTGAAAAGTGGGTATGGACAGATCGACTTTTGAAACACAACAGAAACACAGCATAATAGAGCGTCATCCCTATCCACGGTGATGACGCCCTTTTATCCCATCACTTTATCCCATCACTGGCCATACAAAGCGGCGCTGGGGCTATTTCAACCGCCGCTCCAGATTCGCCAGTGCCATAATGCGTGTGGCAATCTCCTCCACTGAATAATCGGTGGTATTAATGTATTTTATCCCTGAGCGCTCATAAAGGTATTCGATTGCGCGTACCTCGTATTGACACTGCCTGCCAGAGGCATAGCGACTGTTGGGTTTACGTTCATGGCGAATACCTGCCAGACGATCAGGGTCAATGGTTAATCCGAACAACCGCGACTGATAAGGCAATAAAGACGTTGGCAGACGGTTGCCTTCTTCGAGGTCTTCTTCAGCAATGGGGTAGTTAGCGGCAAAGATGCCAAACTGTAGTCCAAGGTAAATACACGTGGGGGTTTTCCCCGAACGGGACGCGCCCAAAAGAATAATGTCGGCTTTGTCGTAGTGTCGGTTATGGACACCGTCATCATTTTCCAGGGCAAACTGAACCGCCTCAATACGACGGTGGTAGGTTTCACTGCTACAGGCGGTTGAACGCTTTTGACCGATTCGGTAAAGGGCGTGCTGGCCGAGTTCCTTTTCCAGATTTGGCATAAATGCTGCGAAAAGGTCTACGGTATAAGCCCCGCACCCCTGTAATACCGCGCATACGTCTTTATTGACGACGGTCATAAAAAGAAGGGGGAGTTGACTATCCTTTTCTTTGGCAGATTGTATCAACGCAAGCGCTTCGAGGGCTTTGTCACGATTGTTAACATAAGGCAGTGTCGTATGCCTTGCCTCAAGCCCTTCAAACTGTGCCAGCAGACTTTGACCAAAAGATTCTGCGGTAATACCCGTACCGTCGGAGACAAAAAACACGCTTCTTTTCATTAATTCGACCAAAAAACTGTTTATCATATTAAAACAAATGTTAACATGCATTGACGAAAATTATCACGCCGGTTAGCCAGGCCCATAATTATTATCGCTATCTCATGGTAACAGGAGCGTCATAGTGAGTAACTACGTTATACAATTGAACCAGCTGACAGCAAAAGATATTGATAAGGTCGGCGGCAAAAATGCCTCCCTTGGGGAAATGCTGGGGAATCTTTCAGGCGCCGGGGTCAACGTTCCTGATGGTGTCGCCACAACAGCAGAAGCCTTTTGGGATTTTCTTCAGGCAGGCGGTCTTTATGATCGCATTCATGCATTGCTCGATAAGCTGGATATCAATGATATCCATGCACTGGTCAGTGCGGGGAAAACCATTCGTGGCTGGGTAATGGCGGAACCTTTTCGGCCGGGTTTTGAACAGGCTATTGTCGATGCCTATCAGACCATGTGTGAAGGGAAAGGCGATATCCCTGTGGCTGTGCGCTCTTCTGCCACTGCCGAAGACTTACCGGATGCTTCTTTTGCCGGTCAGCAGGAAACCTTCCTTAATATCTGCGGTGCAGACAATGTCTTACAGGCTGTGCGTGAAGTTTTTGCCTCGTTATTTAATGATCGGGCCATTGCTTACCGTGTGCACCACGGGTTTGATCACCGACAGGTTGCCCTGTCCGCCGGTATTCAACGTATGGTGCGCAGTGAGACAGGTGCCTCTGGTGTCATGTTTACTCTGGATACTGAGTCGGGCTTTAACGAAGCCGTGTTTATTACCTCTTCCTACGGTTTGGGTGAAACTGTCGTACAAGGTGCCGTCAATCCCGACGAATTTTATGTTCACAAGCCTGCCATCAAAGCGGGGCACCGTGCTATTTTACGCCGCAATCTCGGTAGCAAAGCCATTAAAATGGTATACAGTGGTGAAAATGCTGCCGGGCGTTCCGTTAACACAGTGGATGTGGATACAGAGCAGCGCAGACAATTTTCACTGTCTGACAGCGATGTAACCGAACTGGCTCGTCAGGCCGTCATTATTGAAGACCACTATGGTTGTCCTATGGATATTGAATGGGCAAAAGACGGCGATACCGGCACATTGTATGTGGTTCAGGCAAGACCTGAAACCGTACAAAGCCGGGCATTGGGTAATATTCTTGAGCGTTATCAATTACACGAAAAAGGCACAATACTTGCCGAAGGCCGCAGTATCGGTCAACGAATAGGGCAGGGCGCTGTGCGTATGATTCGCGATAGTAAAGAAATGCACCGGGTACAAGAAGGCGATGTACTGGTTACCGATATGACTGACCCGGACTGGGAGCCGGTTATGCAACGGGCTTCTGCCATTGTTACCAACCGTGGTGGACGAACTTGCCATGCTGCCATTATTGCCCGGGAGCTGGCTATTCCGGCAGTGGTTGGTTGTGGGGATGCGACCTGTCGGCTGACCGATGGGCAAAATGTGACGGTGTCCTGTGCTGAGGGTGACATGGGTTTTATCTATGAAGGTTTGCTTGATTACCGCAAGCAGACACGAAATCTGGACACGTTACCTGCGTTGCCCTTTGAGATCATGATGAACGTGGGCAACCCCGACAGAGCTTTCAGCTTTTCAAACATGCCCAATGCCGGCGTCGGGCTGGCCCGTGTTGAATTTATCATCGCAAAAATGATCGGGATTCATCCGAAAGCCCTCCTGAATTACCCTGCCTTGTCCGATGAGCTCAAAGGGCAGGTGAATGAACGGATTGCCGGTTATGCTGATCCTGTCAGCTTTTATGTTGATAAACTGGCAGAAGGCGTGGCGACCATTGCCGCGGCTTTTTCGCCCAGAAAAGTGATTGTCCGTCTGTCTGATTTTAAATCCAATGAATATGCGAATCTGATCGGTGGTCAGCAGTATGAACCCCATGAAGAAAATCCCATGATCGGTTTCAGGGGAGCTTCCCGTTATTTGTCAAAAGACTTCAGGGACTGTTTTGAGCTGGAATGCCGGGCGATAAAACAGGTAAGGGACGAGCTGAAACTCACCAATGTGCAGTTGATGGTGCCTTTTGTTCGAACACCTGATGAAGCTAAACAGGTGGTTGAACTACTTGATACTTTTGGTTTGCGCCGGGGCGAAAAGGGTCTGAAGCTCATTATGATGTGTGAACTGCCTGCCAATGCCTTGCTTGCTGATGAGTTCCTCCAGTATTTTGATGGTTTTTCCATTGGTTCTAATGATATGACTCAGCTAACATTGGGTCTCGACCGAGACTCCGGCCTGATTGCCCATCTGTTTGATGAGCGAAATGCTGCCATTAAAAAGCTGTTGTCCATGGCGATTGCGGCCTGTAAAAAGCAAGGAAAGTATGTGGGGATTTGTGGGCAAGGCCCCAGTGATCACCCCGATTTTGCTCGCTGGCTGATGGAAGAGGGGATTGATACGGTGTCCCTGAACCCTGACTCGGTGATCGAAACCTGGTTGTATCTTGCTGACCAGTCATAAACCAATACTATCTGTTGCCTTTGCTAACGTAGTCAACGACGATGGCTATAAAACCGGCAAGGGTAAGCCCATGCCGTGTATAAAAAGAGAGCGCTTTATGTTGTTAACAACACCTGACTTATGCGATCAATACCCTGGTGAGGTCGCTGTATTAGACTTACCCCTGCGTCATTTTGGTGGTATCACGGCTTTTTCTGGTGTCATTGTTACGATTAAATGCTTTGAAGATAACTCACTGGTTCGTGAGCAAGTCTTACGTGGCGGTAAGGGCAATGTGTTAGTTATTGACGGTGGTGGCTCACTCAAACGAGCGCTGTTAGGCGACAGGCTGGCTGAGAAAGCCGTTAGCAACGGCTGGTCAGGGATCATTATTAATGGTTGTGTCCGGGATGTAGAAATACTGTCAATATTATCATTGGGTGTGATGGCGCTGGGGAGTCATCCAATGAAAACAGAAAAAAAAGGAGCGGGCGAGTATAACTGCCCTGTCACCGTTGGCGGAGTTGATATACACCCTGGCTCATGGGTTTATGCCGATGGAAATGGTGTACTTATCAGTGACAGATCATTGCATTGACACCTGCCCACAAGCCATTTTGGGCGTTTATCGCCTTTTGGGCGGTGGTGCGTCGCTACGGAAATGGCGTCGGCAAATGGGGCAGTGACTGACACCGTTTTGAATCATTGCGATGGCACATTCCCGGTGAACTTTGTGGGAGCAGGGTAAAATCTGGCAACCTGAGAAAGCATCCTCGAGGCAAATACAACACTCGTCGTGCCCTGAATTAGGTCGGCATCGATGTTTGTCCTTAAGCCTTTTATCCAGGCAGATATTACATAAGTGACAGTGGAAAGATCGATTCTTATAAACCCGACAGATTCCGCAAGGCTCACAGTGATAGGGTTGATATTCTCCGCTGGTGAAATGCTTGCATGTTGCGCAAAAGTAAGCTGACATTCTGTAGTCACATACGCTGCATTGTTGAGAATCCTCACCAATTTCTTGCTCGTGTCCGCAAAAACGACACTGCATATGGGTTGCGTCGCGCGCTTTATTATCATCTTTTTCGCATTCATCACTCTTATTATGGCAACGATGACAGCCATAAAATTTGAGACAGCATGGAAATTTCACTTTACAGTTTCGCTCATAGTGTTTACACACGGAGTTGGCGCGTGCTATTTCCAGAGAATATTGCCGATCATCCCCCTCTTCGGGCAATTTTCCTCCTGCCAGCTTTTGCTCTTCTTCTGACCATTTTGCTTCTGCCAGCCGCTGCTGATCTAGCGACGCGCTCGCTTGTTTTCTTTTTCCCCTCTTTTTCCCTTGAGTCTTATTAATCAAATCAAGTTTTTTATCTATATCATCGAGGCTTCTCTCTCCAAAAGGAGTGGCTGTCAAGGAAAAGTCATTGGAACCTTGCCATCCGTTACAGAAAAAAACACCGCGCCTGTCGTGGTCACCATCACATAGCTCACTAACTGACTGATACCCAGTAGCCTTCCCCTGGTCATCCGTTACAGTGGTGTTGCCGATATTCAGGTGTTCTATGAGGACATCTATACCTCTTAACGTTGTATCATCAGACAGGTAACGTGCTGAATCATCAATTGGCTGATATCCAGTAGCCTCCGCCTCCCCCTGGTCATCCGTTACAGTGGTATTGCCGGTATTCAGGTGTTCTGGCGCATTTATACCTTCTAACGTCGCATCATCTCTAACGTTCGCCATAAGTTCCTCTAAGCTGCCAGGATTGTTAGCATCAGTTGTCGATAAATGGTTATTAGAACCTTGCCCCATGTCAGGCAAAAAAGCACCCTGCCTGTCATCACCCGCTTCATATAAAAAACCTGTAGTATTGACAGTGTCAAAGTAGGGCGCTGGTGGATTAACCGGCTGATATTCACGGTCATTTGTTGGGAAAACCCTATCCCCGGTGAATGACTGGGCACTGCGACAATAAGAATTTTTCGAACGCTTTTTCGTAGAATTCAGGCTAATTCCACCAATTTTTTTAGAAGTGATGAGATCGAAATTATTACTAAATTCATTATAATCCCTGGTACTGTAAAAAAACCAATGCCACTGCTCAATATTCAGCAATCTAGCGGCTTTTTTAACAGTTTTTTTGGGAATATTTGCACAGGTAGTAAGCCTGCCGCCTTCTAGTCGTTTAATAAATAACATCAATTTATCACGAAAATCAGAATTATTGTGGTGGGGAAGGCAGAATATTTCTTCAAATTTTTTGCAATACTGTACTTCTTCCGTTCTGGGATGAGATAAATCATCACCTGAAAACGTTTCAACCCACTGTTTAGTGTTTTTTCTAAAAGGCAATTTTGGTGACTGGTGATAAGCCAGATACGTCAAATATTGAAACGTCCCAAGGGCATAGGCTTTAGTGGCCTTAACATGAAGCATTGGCGTTGTCCTGGCCAAGGCAGTAAATTTCAGAATCCATAGAGTGGACTCTGTTTCTGTTTCTGTTCTTTTAAATGATACTAATTCCTTTTTTGCCTTTTTTAGTGATCTCCATGGATAACAGAAGACGGGTTTATGTTCATTACTGCCATAATCTTTTTGATTATATTTCAAGAGGATATCAAGGTCATGACATTCAATATTCAGAGCGTTGGTAAAACAAAGACACAAGCTTTCATCATATCTCCTTGCTGCGGGCGTATTAAATTCTAAAACCAATTTTATGGAATACTGTTTAATATCTGACCCTGCTGACTGCTCACTGTCAGGTTTGCAATCCACACAATAATAGTGTGATGGGTTTTGCGAAAAATTAGCTATGTGCTGGACAAAAAAATCATCGCCATGGCATAAAGCGGTTAACAACCAGGAGAGAACAAATACCCACCAACAATAAAATCGTTTACACACTTTATTCATATTGACTCTACCGGGATTGGATGTTGATGATGCTTTTAATGCTGGTTTTTCCCTGCAGGTACGGGTTTCTAGGAGCCTGTCGGACTTAAGGAAATTTCGGCCTGAAATCCAGAAAGAGCGGCCATATTTTCCGATGAATTTGCTTAAATAGGTCAACTATTCGCACAAATCCATCGAAAAATCTGACTCGCTCTACTGAATTTCATGCTCGAAAGCTTAAGCCCGACAGGCTCCTAGGGTAAAAGCCATGTTCATTACGAGGAATAAATCATTTTGGCGCCGTTTTTCATCAGTAGTGTGACGGACAGTATAGTCAAAAAAATTAAAATAAAATCTGATCAGAGTCATTTGAAGAAAATGTCGGCACTGTACATTTTATTCTTTGGGCAGGTTTTGATAAGTAGTAAGATCCACAGCCCGGCTTAGCCAGCATAACTGCCCTGTCAGTGTTGGCTGGCTCACGGGTTTATGCCGGTGGGAATGGTGTGCTTATCAGTGGCGAACCTTGCGTTAACACACCTGCTCACAAGCCATTTTGGGCGTTCATTGCCTTGCCTGTTGTTGTGCGCCCCCACCATATATAGGGTGTCGGCAAACGGGGCAGGTTCTGACACCGTTTTGAATCATTGCGATGGCACACTCTTTGTGAACTTTGTGGGAGCAGGGTAAAATCTGGCAACCTGAGAAAGCGTCTTCGAGGCAAATACAACAGTCGTCGTGTCCTGAATTAGCCCGGCATGCATGTTTGCCCTCGAGCCTTTTATCGAGGCAGACATTACATACATCACAGTGGAAAGACCGATCCTTGTGAATTCGGCAGATTCCGCAAGGCTCACAGTGGAAGGGGTCTTTATCGGTGGCGGTGAAATGCTTGCATTTTGCGCAAAAGTAGGCTGACATTCTGCACCCACACGCTCTGCATAGATGAGAGTCCTCACCAATTTCTTCCTCGTGCTTGCAAAGACTACACTGCATATGGGTTGCATGGTGCGCTTTATTATCATCTTTTTCGCAGTTACCACTCTCATTATGGCAACGATGACAGCCATAAAATGTGTTGCAACATGGAAATTTTACCCTGCATAATCGCTGGTAGTGTTTACACGGGGGTCCTATGGGCGCTTTTTCCGGAGAATTTAGCCGTTCCCTGTTTTCTGCTAGCGTTTGCTCTTCTATTAGCGTTTCCTGCTCTCGCCGCTGTTGCTCTTGTTGTTCCCGCTCTCGCCGCTGTTGCTCTTGTTGTTCCCGCTCTCGCCGCTGTTGCTCTTGTTGTTCCCGCTCTCGCTGCTCTTGCTCTCGCCGTTTCTGCTCTCGTCGGTTCTGCGCTTCTAGCCTTAGCGATGCTTCCGCTTTCTGTTTTTTTACCTTCTGTTCCTCTTGAAGCTTCTGAATCGTAGCAAGCTCCTTATCTATCTGATCGAGACAGCTATCACTGACAGTGTTGTCAATAGAATTTGTTATCAAGCAATCGAGATCAGGGTCCGGCCCTTCATTCAATGAAAAAGCATCAGGCCTGTCGTCATTACCATCATATAGGGAATCGATGCCATCATCATATTGGTAAAAAGCAGCATGACTGTCGTCATTATCACCATATAGGGAATCGTTGCCACGATGACAGTGCCATAGGGAAAAAGTATTACACCGGCCGTTGCCGCTATCACACGGGCAACAACATTCTGGCCCAACAACTGGCTGGTATCCAGTAGCCCCTCCCTGGTCATCAGTGGCACTGGTATTGTCAGTATTCAGGGGGTCTATCAGGGCATTTCTTTCAAGGCTGTTTGTCCAGCAATGGTGATTAAAGTCCTGCCCCGCATTACTACAGGAAAGAACACTACTCTCCCCATCGCTGCTATCAGACATGTAACTTGTTGGCTCATCAACCGGCTGATATTCAGTAGCCCCCTCCTGGTCATCAGTGGTACTGGTAATGAGAGTCCTCAGGCTTCCTTTCATGACTTTCAGGCACGTTATCTTTTCATTAAGGCCCACCACAAATTCCCGGTGAGGGTTATCAGTAGGACGAGTTGTTGAGGAATTATTATGGGAGTCCGGCCCCTCGTTAGTGAAAGAAGCATCCTGACTGCCATCACTGCCATCACTGCCATCACTGCCATCGCTGCCATCGCATAAAAAACCCTCATTGGAAGCGTCAAAGTAGCGCGTTGGTATATTGACTGGCTGATACCCAGTAGCCCCCAATAATGAGTCACTCGTTATGGTACTGTTATGCAGCGGGCTGTTTGATTGATATTCTTCACTTTGAAGATAGGTATCCGCCGTATGCCTTGCCAGAAAATTCCAGTTAATACCACCAGAATTTGCAACATTGATAGGATTCGTGGGTGTATCGTATTCATTATAATCTTCAGCCTTGTTAAAAAACTGATGCCATTGTTCTATATCCAGCAATCCATCGGCTTTTCTAAAAAGTGCTTCAGGAATCGTTGCGCAGGGAGTAAGCTTACCGTCTTTGAGTTTTTCAATGAACAGCTCTGATTTATTGGGAAAACCAATATTTTGATGATGAGGAGAACAGAAAATAGATTGAAATTTTTTGTGATACGATGTTTGCCCCTCTGTGGAGTCAGATAAAGCCTCACTTTTAAATTGTTTGTCCAACTGTTCAGCTTTTTTTCTGTTACATGTTTCCAGCGTCACGGGAAAAACCAGACACGTCAAACATTCAAATATCCCACTGGCATAGGTTTTATTGGCGTTAAAATGAAGCATTGGCATTTGCCTGGCTGATGCAGACAATTGCAGTAAACATAGCGTTGACCCTGTTTCTGTTTTTTTTAGTTCCGATGCTTTTTTTAGCGCTTCCCATGAATAACAGTAGCAGGGTTGATCTTCACCGCCCAAATCGGGTTGATTATATTTTGTGAAGGGTTCGGGCCTGGTATATTTCATAGTCGATTTATTGGTAATAATATCCAGTTTATTGGTAAAGCACAGGCTCAGACTATTATCATATTCGCTGGTTACTTCTGTATTAAATTGTAAAACTAATTCTATACAATACACCTTATCACTTGACTCCTTACTGTCAGGCTCGCAATGCACCCGGTAATACTGTGGGGAGTCTTGTGAAAGGTCCGACATATGCTGGATAAAAAAATCACCACCCTGGCATAAAGCCGTTAACGCCCAAGAGAGAACAAATACTGACCAACAATAAAATCGTTGACACACTTTATTCTTATTCGTCTTATTCGTCTTATTCGTCTTATTCGTCTTATTCGTCTTATTCATTTTGACTCTGTTGGGATTGAGCGTTGTTGATATTTTCAATGCTGCCTTTTCCTGTGGGTAAGGGGCTTTTCTGATACAATCGGTGATAATTGTGAACAGCTTCTTAAAACTTGCCAGTAAATAACCACTGTGGACTCCCGGGTCCTCACTATTTTATGAAGGTCATGATGATAAAAGCTTTAGAGCAATTTTTTATCCATAATCCGACGGACAGTATAGTCAAAAAAATCAAACTGAATGTTTAACAAGGTCATTTAAAGGCAGTAAAGGCGTTAAAAAGGCGTTAAATAAAGTAACGAAAGTTTTATATAACGAATAACATTGAAGAAAGTAGTATGACGAATTTGTTTACTGAGGATTCCGGGACTACACGTTTTGTTCCTTAAGCAGGTTTTGACAAGTAGCAACATCCATATTACCCACTGGCAAGCCAGTATAACGGCTCTTTCAGCGTCGTGGGGAGTATAAGCCCTGGCTCATGGGGGTATGCCCATGGGAATAACGGGGAATAGTGGGAAATAAGGTGTTCTTATCCTGCATTGACACCTGCCCACAAGCCATTATGGGCGTCCACGTCTTTTCGGTAACGGTGGGATATCTGTCGATGGCGGTACGTTGTCAAATAAAGGATGTCGGCAAATGGGGCAGTACTTGGTACCGTTTTGAATCATTGCGATGGCACATTCCCTGTGAACTTTGTGGGAGCAGGGTAAAATCTGGCAACCCGAAAAAGCATCTTCGAGGCAAATACAACACTCGTCGTGCCCTGAATTAGCCCGGCATGTATGCTTACCCTCAAGCCTTTTATCCAGGCAGACATTACATACATTACAGTGGAAAGATCGTTCCTTATAGACTCGGCAGATTCCGCAAAGCGTACAGTGGTAGGGGGTTTTATCGGTACTGGTGAACTGTTTGCATGGTGCGCAAAAGTAGACTGACATTTTGCGTTTACATCTCCCGCAATGTTGAGCGTTCTCGTCAATTTCCTGCTCGTATTGGCAAGAAGAACACCGCATATGGGTCGCGTGGCGCGCTTTGCTATTGTCTATGGCGCATCTGTTATCACTATTATGGCAACGATGACAGGGATAAAATTTTTCACAGCATGGAAGTTTCACCAGGCATTGTCGCTCGTAGTGTTGACAAAGGGGGCGGGCTTCTGCGTTTCTCGGAGGATCTTCTCCTTCTCCCTCTTCTGCTGGCTCTGCCAGGGGGTGCTCTTCCGTGCCACCATCACATAGCCCATCAACTCGCTGACATTCAAGCGTTCCTTTTTGTTCATCCTGGTCATCCGTTGCACTGATATTGCCGGTATTCAAGGGTTCTGCCAGGGCATTCAGACCCCCTAACGTTGCATCAATATCTGCTGTAAATCCCTCGAAGCTTTCAGTATCACCAGTACCCCTTGACGAGGTATGATCACCAGGGTAATGCTTTTCGTCTCCGTCACAGAAAAGAGTTTTTGGTACATCAATTGGCTGATGCCCATTAGCCCCCCTTTGGGCATCCCTTGCATTGATTTGGGCTTTGATGCATTTTATAGCTTCATTAACTTTCTCCACAAGTTCCGGGGGAATGGCATTATTGGCACCCGAACCCCCGTTACAGGAAAAAGCGCTCTGCCTGCTATCGCTATCACCAGAGATGCAATCAACTGGCTCGCAAGACAGGTTGACCATTGCGGAAGTGCTATTAAGGCTGTCTCCCCTTTGAAGACAGGTATCCTCCGTATCCCTTGCCAGAAAATCCGGGTTACTATCAGGATTTGCACCATTGGTGGAATTCGTAGGTGTATCACAGTCATTATGAGCTTCAGTCTCATTAAAAAACTGATGCCATTGTTCAACATTCAGCAGTCCATCGGCTTTTCTAAAAAGCTCTTCAGGAATCGTTGTACAGGGAGTAAGCTTACCGTCCTCGAGTTTTTCAATGAATAGCTCAGATTTATTGGGAAAATCAACGTTTTCATCAGGAGTAAGACAGAATATATCATGAAATATTCTGTGATACGGTTTTTGATCCTGGCCAAAATCAAATAAAGATAAATCTGTTTCGACATCAGATAAAGATAAATCTGTAAATGTCTCAACCAACTGCCCAACTCTTTTTTGGGAAGAAGATGCCAGTTCTAAGGGATAAACCAGACACGTCAAATGCTGAAATGTCCCACTGGCATAGGTTTTAGTGCCGTCAAAATGAAGCATCGGCATTTTCTTGGCTGCGGCAGTCAATCGCAGAAACCATCGCTTTGACTCTGTTTCTGTTTTTATTGATTTCGATGCGTTTGTTAGCGCTTCCCATGAATAACAGCAGACAGGTTGATCTTCACTGTCTAAATCGGATTGAGTATGTTCCGCGAAGGATTTGTGATTGGTATATTTAATAGTCGGGCTATTGGTAAAACACAGGCTCGGGCTATTATGTTCGTTTGTTCCTTCTGTATTAAATTGTAAAACTAATTCTATGCAATACCAATACATCTTATCATCTGATTTTATTGACTCTTCACCTGATGCTTCACCTGATTCCTTACTGTCAGGTTTGCAATGTACCCGGTAATATTGAGGGGAATCTTGCGAAGGATCCGACATATGCTGGACAAAAAATTCACCCCCCTGGCATAAAGCCGTTAACGCCCAGGAGAGAACAAATACCGACCAACCATAAAGTCGTTTATACATTTTATTTATCTTGGCTCTGTCGGAACCGAGTCTTGCTGATGCTTTCAATGCTGGTTGTTCCTGCAGGTATGGGTTTCTGGTGAAAAAGTCATGTTCATTACGACGGGTATCAATTATTTTGTCGCCGTTTTTTATCGATAATTTGACGAACAGTATAGTCAAAAAAATCAAAATAAAATTTGATTAGGGTCATTTGAAGAAAAAACGTTAAATAAAATAAAGAAGGATTTTATATAGCGAAATAATATTCAAGAAGGTATTGAAGAGGGTATTGTGAAGTATTTTTCAATGCTATCGGTTTTCGGTATTATGTATTTTGTTCTTTAAGCAGGTTTTGATAAGTAGCAATATCCACATTCCCCCCGCTGGCAACAACCACAGTGTTTTGTTGAGAAAATCTCTCAGGATGCTCAATGATCGCGCCTATAGCCACAGCCCCGCTGGGTTCAAGCACCAGATGTAACTCCGTAAAGGCCAGTCGCAGTGCTTTTTTCACTGACAACTCCCGCACTGTTAACCCTTTTACATGGGTGTGCCTGGCAATTTGAAAAGTGGCTTGCCCCGGCGACACTGCCAACAGTGCATCGCAATGGCTTTTTTGTTGCCCTGCTGCCCGCGTCAATTTGCCCTTTGCCAGTGACTGGCGCATACCATCGAACCCCTCCACTTCAACGGAATAGACCTGTGTGTTCGTTCTCTCAGGTAAAAAGATCAAACTGCAACCTGCCACAAGGCTGCCACCACCAGCGGGACATAACAGGTGATGGCAGGATTGCCCCAGAGCCGCCAGTTGTTGTTGTAGCTCAATACCCACGGTTGCCTGGCCTTTTACCAGTATTGGATCATCAAAAGGATGAAGAAGGGTGTACCCTTCTTCCTTTGCAACGTGGGTGGCCATGATATTGGCGGCTTCTTCCCTGGATGGTCTGGATGCATGGCAGAGCATGACCACGGCGCCGAGTCCCTTGGCACTTGCTATTTTATTGTCAGGGGCATTGTGGGGCATGACAAGATGAACCGGGATGTTGAGGATCTGCCCCGCCTTTGCCAGGCCACAGGCAAAATTACCCGACGAATAGGCGGCCACGCCTTTGTTTTTTTCTGCAGGTGAAAGTTGCGTCAATCGGTAAAGGGCGCCTCGAAATTTAAAAGCCCCGGTGATTTGCAATGATTCGGCTTTGACCCATACTTTTCCCCCTGTCAGCTCGCTCAGTGAAGGGCTTTCCAGCAAAGGGGTTTCCTGAATATAAGACCTTATAGAGGCATAAACCCCCTCAAGCACATCAAGCGAAACAATCGGGCAATCAGATGACATGGGTCTATCAGCGTTGAAATAACAACACTGAAAGATAGACGCTTTATTCCATCTTGACAGGAAATCAGGATATAAAAAAAGAAGGCAAAATGCCTTCCTTTTTCAGGCCCAGGAGCCTATCGGACTTCCTGGATTTCAGGCCAAAATTGTCTTAAGTCCGACAAGCTCCTGGGAGCCAGTCAGAACTGTTCCTCTTCCGTAGAGCCTGTCAATGCGGTAACAGACGAGCTACCGCCTTGAATCACTGTGGTGACATCATCAAAATACCCAGTGCCTACTTCCTGCTGGTGTGCCACAAATGAGTAGCCTTTTTCAGCGGCAGCAAACTCTTTTTCCTGCACCATTTCCACATAATGCTTCATGCCTTCTCCCTGGGCGTACTGATGAGCCAGCTCGAACATGTTGTACCACATATTGTGGATGCCGGCTAACGTGATGAACTGGTATTTATAACCCATATCACTCAACGCCTGCTGGAATCGGGCGATAGTGGCATCGTCCAGGTTTTTCTTCCAGTTAAAGGAAGGTGAACAATTATAGGCGAGCAGTTGGTCAGGGTATTCAGCATGGATGGCGTCGGCAAATTTACGGGCTTCGTCCAGACAGGGTGTCGCCGTCTCACACCAGAGCAAATCGGCATAAGGCGCGTAAGCCAGGCCACGGGCAATGGCCTGGTCGATGCCAGCGTGGGTACGGAAAAAGCCTTCTGCGGTGCGCTCACCGGTTAAAAATGGCGCATCATACTCATCGCAGTCTGATGTGATCAAATCTGCCGCGTTGGCATCGGTTCGGGCTAATACAATAGTAGGCACATCGGCAACGTCAGCGGCCAGACGGGCAGAGATGAGCTTTTGTACGGCTTCTTTGGTGGGCACCAACACTTTGCCACCCATATGGCCACATTTTTTTACCGAGGCAAGCTGATCTTCAAAGTGCACACCGGCAGCACCGGCTTCAATCATGGCTTTCATCAGCTCATAAGCATTGAGAACACCACCAAACCCTGCTTCGGCATCAGCAACAATGGGGGCAAAATAATCACGGTAGCTGTCACTGTCTGTGGGAATATTGTTTTTCCACTGGATCTGGTCAGCTCGCTTGAAGCTGTTATTAACGCGCTGAACAACCGTCGGAACAGAATCCACAGGATAAAGGGACTGATCTGGATACATATCGCATTTGCTGTTGTTGTCTGCCGCTACCTGCCAGCCAGAGAGGTAGATCGCCTCAACCCCTGCCTTGACCTGTTGCACCGCCTGGCCCCCAGTGAGGGCACCGAGGCAGTTCACATACCCTTTTTTTGCCGAGCCGTTGACAAGGTCCCAGAGTTTTTCAGCACCGAGGCGGGCCAGGGTATTTTCAATTTTGACTGAGCCGCGCAGGCGGACAACATCGTCTGCTGAGTATGTTCGTTTAACGTTTTTCCAACGAGGGTTTTCGGCCCAGTCTTGTTCCAGGCGAGCGACTTCATCGGCACGGTTATAGGTTGGCATGTTATTTTTCTCCCCAATTCAAACGCACGTTTAAATACTCACTGTGAATCCTAAACAAAATGTAACATTTCTGATAATTTATATGCCTTATGCCGGTTATTTTTACTGTGAATAATGAGAGCTGTTGTCGTATGAATATTGCACGGGTTGACCTCAACCTTTTAGTCTATCTCGATGTGTTACTGCGTGAGCGCAATGTGACTCGCGCTGCGGAACAGTTGGGTATTACACAACCGGCGTTAAGCAATGGCCTCAGACGATTGCGAAAACTGTTTGGTGACCCTTTGCTGGTTCGCACCAATGAGGGGATGACGCCCACTGAGCGGGCACTGGAATTACGCCCACAGATTTGTGATGCCCTGTACAGCCTGGAAAAGGCTATTCAACCAAAAACACCGTTTGACCCACTCACCAGCCATAAAGTTTTCCGCATTATGGCCAGCGACTACGCCGAGTCGACACTGATTCCACTGATATTGCCACCACTGAGACGTCAGGCTCCCCATATCACCCTTGATATATTAACGCCCAGTGATGTCAGCTTTCAGGATGTAGAGCAGGGCAGGGTGGATATGGCAATTAACCGGTTCGATAGTCTGCCCCAGTCGTTTCACCATACATCTTTGTGGCAGGATGGTTTTTCCTGCGTGTTGAGTAAAAGGCATCCCATTGTTGATGTATTTACTCTCGAAAACTATTTAGCGGCTCAGCATATATGGGCCAGTAAAACAGGGATGGGCGTGGGTGTCGGGGTTAATCCTGAAGATGTTCAGCAATTAGGATGGGTGGATGAAACACTGTCAAAGCTCGGCCATAAACGCACCATCAGTGTGTATACCCGACACTATCAGGTGGCCATGCTGCTCTCTGGACAAAACGACTTGATTGCCACATTGCCCAGCAAACTGGCTAATCTGCAACGAGATAATCCGGCACTGGCAGTATTGCCTCCGCCTTTTGACATTCCGGCGATTCAGTTAAGTATGGCCTGGAGTTCGTTGTTGCATAATAACTCGGGTCACCAGTGGTTGCGTCAGCTTATCAAGTCAGTTATTCCCAGGCTCAGTTCTCATTAAGTTATCGCCCAAAAAGTAACAGTCGCGGATTTTTAGAATAAGGTGTCCTAGCCCGGATATTTCATAAACATGCTCCTGGCCCTGCTCGCTCCTTGCGGCTCTAAGGGAGTTTTATGAAATATCCGGGCTAGTGCTGTTAAGCGCTAATACCCATACGGTCGTCATTCCCGCGAAGGCGGGAATCTGCCAGAAAATGGACTCCCGCCTGCGCAGGAGCGCCCAAAGTGATGGTTGTATGTCTATTAACGCTTGTTTGCACTAGGTATTGTTCGCTGAGGGTTCGGCCCTGTTTAACCGCTACAATTATAAGAATATTTATATTATACAATCATATTAATCGTCACAATCCAGGAGGGGCAAACAAGATTGACTCGATGACCCTCATGCGACTATGAAATTTTACTGTTCCGACAATAATTGTGGGTTAGATACTCGGTATAACAGCTTTGGTTTTTCTGGTTTGATGCGGTAAATACCAGGCATGTCTGAAAACACACGCCTGTCACTGTCAATTATTGAGGAGGGAACAGTTCGTTCAGTTTGGTTGCCAGCATCATTTCGCCTTCAGCACGCAGTTTACCCATCATAAAAGCTTGCATGCCGTCGATTTCACCGGTCATCACGCCAACCATGGTATCAGAATCCATGATCAGGGTTACGTTGGGTGCATCGTGAGCACCTTCGACGATATCACACGCACCGTCTTTGATGCATACGTGGTAAGTATCGCCGTCTTCAATATCAAACTGGAAAACAAGATCCAGGCCTTCAGCTGCCTCTGCATCAAAGCGGGACTTCAGTACATCGACGATATCTGCAACATTGCTCATAGTATCAACCTTTCATGTTTGACAATATAAAAGTTTTATTAGGGTCGACTATAGTGGTTAACCCACTTTGGTAGCCCAAGGCTATTGATATCGAGCCAGTCTGTCAACTGAAATTCATACAACTGTTTGAAAGTTGTGATGTTATCTGCCCAACAACCACAAATAAAATGTGATTTCATGCTAGTTGATACATATAATTGCTCAGAACAGCTATGCTGGGTACCGGCGAACAAGCCAGCCAGACACCGACAACAAAAAGGAGCCACCCTTGGACTACCTACTGGAATTTTTATTGTTTCTAGCAAAAACCGTCACTGTTGTGGGCGGCTTACTGGTTGTGGTCACCATGTTGACTATGTTAGGGCAAAAAGCCAAAAAGTTGCATAAAGGGCATCTGGAAGTCACAAAGATTAACGAACACCTTAACCAGCTTAAAGAGAGCTTGCAGCATGCTCTGCTGGATAAAGATACACTGAAAAAGATGTATAAAACTGAAAAGAAATCAGAAAAAGAAAAAAAGAAGGAAGCTAAAGGACAAATAAAACCAGAAAAACCCCGGGTTTTTGTCATTGATTTCCACGGTGATCTCAAGGCCAGTGCAGTAAAGTCACTGCGGGAAGAAGTTTCAGCTGTACTTGCTTTGGCAGAGAAAAACGACGAGATTGTTATTCGTCTGGAAAGTGCCGGCGGAATGGTGCACTCTTACGGCCTGGCAGCTTCCCAGTTGGCGCGCATTCGCAGTTGTGGGATCAAGCTGACTGTTGCTGTTGATAAAGTTGCGGCCAGTGGCGGTTATATGATGGCTTGTACTGCAGACCGGATCATTTCTGCCCCCTTTGCGGTTATTGGTTCTATTGGTGTTATGGCACAGTTGCCTAACTTTCATAAAGTGCTCAAAAAACACGATGTTGATGTTGAGCTACATACAGCTGGAGAGTTTAAGCGGACCCTGACAGTGCTGGGGGAAAATACTGACAAAGGCCGTGAAAAATTCAAGCAGGATATTGAAGACACTCACGGATTGTTCAAGCAATTTATCAATGACAACCGTCATCAAGTGGACATTGAAACCGTTGCCACTGGTGAAGTGTGGTATGGGAAAAAAGCCATTGAGCTGAAATTGGTTGATGAAATTATGACCAGTGACGAATATCTTTGCAAAAAAATAGAAAACAGTGATGTGGTGCAGGTAGCATACGTCATAAAAAAAGGCGTTACCGACAAATTTGGTATGGCAGCCCATTCAGCTATTGATACAATAGTGACCAAATGGTGGGAGCGTTTGTACAATAACCGCTTTTTCTCATAGCTCTGGTTGGCAGGCTTTTATTATGAGTGAGAGGGTTAGGTCATTGCTGAAAACAACCAGATTAGTTAGTTTGGTAAAAGAATAATGAAATAAGGCAAGCACATGACAGAAGCAAAGGTGAAGGCAGAAGAAAAAACAGGTGACGGTGTTGTGGATGCCGTTGCAGCCGTTGTGCTTATATTAACGGTTGTCGCGACGGCGGTATTTTGGCTATCTAATCAGTAACGTAGTCTTTATAAAGCATACGAAAGAATCAATTTCACCAGCCCTGCCAGTACTATGATAAAAAGCACGGTGGCGATAAGGCCTCCGGCGATAAAATGTATTGGCTTACCTTCTGAGAAATCACGCGTATGGTTCACTTTCTTTTGTACGCCAAAAAAAGCAGCGGCTATGCTGGCTATCAGTGCACGTAGGGTATGTTTGTTCGCGTTAATATGCATACTAAAGTACCATTTTAAGCTTGTCAGAGTATAAAAAAATATCGCAAGCCTGTATTGTTATCTTCCTTTTGTCACCAGTGTACACAATGCCATTTTCCGCTTCTCTTGATCTTACTGCGCGCAGACC
Organism: Candidatus Sororendozoicomonas aggregata; assembly: GCF_031528575.1. NCBI lineage: Bacteria > Pseudomonadati > Pseudomonadota > Gammaproteobacteria > Oceanospirillales > Endozoicomonadaceae > Candidatus Sororendozoicomonas > Candidatus Sororendozoicomonas aggregata. The sequence goes on along the minus strand of NZ_JAVLSP010000009.1, from coordinate 5,997 downwards.
GTTAAAGACTGCTTCTTCTTAGCCCGGATAGTTCATAAACTGCCCTTAGAGCCGCAAGGAGCAAGCAAGGCCAGGAGCATGTTTATGAAATATCCCGGTTAGAAGCTGTTCACAAGCTTTTATGAGCTGAAACCGATGATAAAAGTCGTCTGTTTTGGACTTTTATTCGTTGCATAGCACTACTGGGCTTTCAGAAAATCGAAAAACAGGCACCCATTCTCGTCGGTTTCGCTTTTCACAAAAGATCATGAACAGCTTCTTAGCAAAAGTTTTTCTCAATTTTTGCAATAGCACTGCTAGAGCCATTGAGCACCACTATATCGTCGGTTTTGAGAACCAGACCAGGTTGAGGCGGAAGAATCTGGTTATTACGACGTACCTCAACGACAGACACTTTATAGCCATCAAAGGCCAGATCATCAATGCGTTTTCCTTTCAGCTCACACTTCTTACCCACAGTGACCGCGTGACGGTGTTCTGATTTTTCTCCATGGCTCAGGTAATCATTAATACCCGGGTAGTAACCACTGAGAATTTCATAGCGATGCTCACGAGCTTGTTTAATACGGTTATGTACCAACTCTGGCTGAAAGCCAAGCATCAGCATAACATGTTTGACAATCAGCAAACTGGACTCAAGCACTTCAGGAATAACCACCGTTGCACCGGCACGTTTCAGGGCTTCGGCCTCATCAAAGTGCTGAGTTCGGACAAGAATAGGTACACTCTGTATCTGGCTACGGATAGCGTTGACGATTTTTAGAGCAGAGTCTGACCTGTCAATACAAATCACCACTTGACTGGCACGTTCCAGGCCCACTGCTTCGAGCATTTCTATGCGCCGACAGTCGCCAAAGTAAACAGGATCTCCCGCCTGACCCGCTTCCTTTACATGAAGTGGGTCTTCATCAAGAACGACGAACTTCTTGCCTTCTTGTGCGAGAAAGCGGCTAATGGTCTGACCCACGCGACCGTAACCACAAATCAAGGTGTGGTCGTGAATATGAGCGGTTTTCTGGCGTATTTCTTCATCTTTGTGCTCAAAGCGAGCCAGCGTGGTAGGCGATCTGGAAAATAGCTGGGTGAAATAGAAGCTGTTGCGGATCAGCAGCGGCGCGATAATCATGGATAAAATCGTCACTGACAGCACAATAGAGGCAAGTTCCTCGCCGACCTGTCCGTAGTATAGGGCGAGGGCGATCAGAGCAAAACAAAATTCTCCACCCTGACACAAAGACAGGGCAGCTTTCAGAGAAATATTTTTAGTTTCACCCGTATTATAGGCAAGTAAAAGGACAACTAAAAATTTGAACGTAACCAGACTGATTGTTCCCAGAAGAATCATTGGCCAGTGTTCACTGAGAATATTAATGTCGAGCATCAAACCTACAGAGACAAAAAATAACCCGAGCAGTACATCTCTGAAAGGGCGTATATCTGATTCCACTTGATGTTTATAAGTACTTTCTCCAAGCATCATACCCGCCACAAATCCTCCCAGTGCCATAGATAACCCCAGGGAATGTGCAATCCAGGCAGCCATTAGGGCTGTCATTAAGGCGGTGAGTACAAATAACTCTTCTGAGCGTGCCTGGGCAATTTCATGGAAAACTTTGGGGAGTAACCATTTTCCAGCCGCGAGCATCGCCAGCACAAACAGGATACCCTTAGCCATAGTGACAGATAACGAAGATAAAACAGAACTCTCCTGTCCGCCAGCTAAGGTGGGAATAAGAATTAGAAAGATAACAGCTGTGATATCCTGAAAGAGTAAAACCCCAATGGCCAACTGACCCTGGCGTGAACGAATTTCGTTACGCTGGGTCAATTCTTTGGAGACAATAGCTGTAGAAGAAAGGGCAAGAGCGCCTGAAATGATTAATGATTCAACGACATCATTGCCCAGAACTTGCAGAACAGCAAAGATACCTGCCATGGTGAGTATTACCTGCAGTCCCCCCAGACCGAAGACTTCTTTTTTCATGGCGCGAATAGTTGTTAACGAGAACTCAAGCCCCAAGGTAAACAGCAGAAAAACAACACCAATTTCTGCCAGAAGTTTAATGTCAAAATCGTCTGAAATAAAGCCTGATGTTGTGGGCCCAAGAATAATACCTACAAACAAATAGCCGAGGCTTTCTGGCAGGTTGAAGCGTTTGAAAAGGGCGATGGTCATGACCGAGAGCGCCAAAATCAGAATTAACTGATTAAAAAAAGTAAAATCCATGGCAAAATGTGTCCAATAATCGTTATCTGTCAGGGGTGCTGCCTGACTATTTCAAAAATTATATGACAAATCGCAGCAAAATTGTGAAGAGGTCAACTTTTTTTATGAAAAAATTATATTTTTATACCACTACCTGTTGCCACTTGTGTGAACAGGCAGAAAATCTGTTAAGGTCGTTAGCAGGTGTTGTCTCTTTCGAGTGTGAAATGATTGATATTGCAGAAAGTGATCAGTTGGTTGCCCAGTATGGCACCAAAATTCCTGTGTTAAAAAACAGTAAAACAGGCTCAGAAAAATGTTGGCCCTTCACAGCAGAGCAGTTGGTTCAGTGGATAAGGTAATTTATCCAATCATATTGATAATAGCTGTAATTGCGCAACGGCAACGAGTTCGTAAGCCACCACCTCGTGGCTTTGATTCTTTGATCATGCTTCAAATAGGTTGATACCACATTCTTGAGATAGACTCCCCCAACGACCTTGTCATGCGGTTTTTCTAACCGAGCATTGTTTATCCATCTGGAAAAGCAGCGCCAGCGCCTTATTATCGAAAGGTGTGACGGGGAAAGTTTTTAAGTGGCTGATGGCGGTTATTGGACTCACAACCCAAGACTCAACCAGTATCCTAAACACCAGAACCTTTCTCGCCATGTTCACTATGCGCTCGTTTATTGACGCCGTAAACCAACTCAAGTCGGAAGCTGTACTTACAAGCTTTGACACAACTAGCATTGTCTCCCTGAAGGTGCTTTAGCGTTTTTCACAACTGTGGTATGACAGAAAATACATGAAGCGGCAATGACTGCCATAGGAAAAACGGAGTAAAGCGGGTCTATTGACTATACCCGATCAACGTATCTGATTCATGACCTATATTTTGATTTTATAGTATCTAATAACTATATTTCATGATTAATAATGCTTGTTAAAAGCGTATAACATTCAGTCAAAAGTATGACAACCTGTGTTTTAAATGAGTTAAAAACGCTAATAGCTATACAGGTATGATTTATTATATTTCAAAAAAATAAATTAGATCGATTGACTCATTACTAATAAAGGGATTTTCTATGATAAATAATTCACAATCAGTCGCCAGTCTTGCTCAGGACTTCCAGGCACATAAGTTTAAGCAAGATGACGAATTAGTGATTCATCATGGCAAAATCATGCCAAAAAAAGATCTGGAGAAAGGAAGTGGGGCATTTGGCAGGTGGAAAGTAACAAAACCTGACGGAAATATTAAGTCATACCTCAAGGGTTTGGAACAAGAAATTAAAGACCACGGGGGAGCGTTTTCTCATCCTATAGATTACAATAAAAAAATTACCATTACAGAAGTACTAACAATTTTAAGTCGTTATGAACAATTACCAACGGTTGATAAAAGTAAAAACACAAATAAAAACAATGAAACGACCAAAGAAGCCGTCTATGCGACGGTTAATAAAACTAATAAGAAAGAGCGTAGTCAGAGTAGTAGTAGTGTAGATAGCGGTTATTCATCGGAAGAAAATGAAACCATTGATGCTGAAAAAGCCTTTTATGAAGCGGGTAAGTATTTTGATAAATACTGGCAGCCAACCAATTTAAAAGGATGGGTTCAACTATTAAGCAAAATGGATGTAAAAGAAATAAAAACATTAACATATACTTATTTTGGCGTAAGACAAGGTTTTGAAGATACTGATGTCGTCAAGAGTGCTTGCCTGTCAGCTTACGCAGAAAAACGCATACCAGAGTTAATTAAAAAAGAGGGTTTTAAAAAAACCGTCAACTACTTAACTACGCAGAAGAGTTACAAATCTGACTGTTTTTTAGGTCATGTGGCCAGAAATTTTTTTACTGATGAAGTAAAGTCTCGCTTTGAGAGTTTAGATAGGCATAAAGATTTCTGTTCTCCACCTGATAAAAATGATCTAGCTGGTTGGGAGAACTACCTTAGATTAATAAACCCTTCGAAAGAGTTAAGAGATCTAATCTTCAAGGAACTCATTCCAAAAGAAGCTGATTCAGAAATAAGAAAGGTTGCTATAGAAGTTTATGCTCAAAAACGTTTTAACGAGTTGCATCACCACGGTGGAATAGCTGAATGTGAAAATCAGCTGAATAAACCAAATTACCGTGAAGGCACAGAACTCGGTGATGCATTCAGGCTTTTACTGCGATTAGAAAAGAAACTCCCCGTAGATGAAAAACCTGAAGAACCGCTGTATGGAAATACTGATTTTTATAAGCATTTTGAAATACTAGGGCTTAATTTTGATAAAGGGTATACGGGAGATGAGGTTCTTAACATTTACCTGGACAAACTCTGGGAGATTGAGCAAAGAAATGGCAGTGACAAAGAAAGAAAAGACTTGAGTGATGCTTATAAATTTTTGACGGAGGATAAGCCACAGTGGTGGGGAAAAGAGCCTAAAAAACAACATCAGATGAACCCTGAAGATCTGGTTGTACTGGGCTTTAATAAGGACGCTGAACCCTCATCCAACGAAATAAAAAAGGCCTACAGAAAATTAGCCTTGAAATATCACCCGGATAAGAACCCTGATAGACGTGATTGGGCTACCAACAAATTTCAGGCGCTAGATCAGGCTTATCAAAGGCTTGTGCAACAGTAGTAGACAACAGTGCTTGAAATCATGCGATACATGTTGTGGCGGCTGACAAGTCTTCCAGTTAGCTGAGCTTAATCTGATGCTGAGATGATATTTTAACCAGCTCACACGGGCATAAACTCATTGCGAAAGTAGGGATTAAAGGACATTATTCCCTACATAAAATAAAGCTTTCTCTGACCCAGTTGTGTTTTACGAGCCGGAGCACATGCCAGCTACAAATCAAATGTAGCCAATAGTGGTGCATGATCAGAGGGCTTATCCATACTTCTAATGGCATAATCAATAATCACTGATTCACACTGAGCATAAAGAACATTTGTTGCCAGTATGCCATCTATTCGCAACCCACGCTTCGGCTCCCTTTCAAAACCACGACTGCGGTAATCGAACCAGCTAAACTGATCACTTGTTGTTGGATAAAGCTCTCTAAAGCAATCGGTTAGCCCCCACGACAGCAGTCGTTGGAACCATTCTCTTTCCTCTGGTAGAAAACTACATTTTCCCGAACGCAACCAGCGTTGAGCATTTTCTGGCCCAATACCAATATCATTGTCTGTTGCTGAAATATTAAAATCTCCCATCACTATCAGAGAATTACTCCTATCGTACTGAGTTTCCAGCAATACCTGCAAGTCTTCATAAAAGCGCCGTTTGGCGGGATATTTAATAGGGTGGTTATTGGATTCACCCTGGGGAAAATAACCATTGATGATCCGTATCTTTTCACCAGTGGGCAGAATATAGTCACCCATGATAAGTCGACACTGAGCACCTGCTTCATCACTGTGAAATCCTTTACAAATATTTTCAGGCGTTATTTTACTCAGTAAAGCAACACCGTAGTGTGTTTTCTGACCATGGTAGTGAACTTGATAGCCTAAAGACGTAATAGAATCCACAGGGAAGTCTTCGTCGGATACCTTTGTTTCCTGTAAACCAATCACATCGGGTTCGTGCTGTTCGATCAATGCCTTTAATTGGTGAAGGCGAGAGCGGATTCCATTGACATTAAATGAGGAAATTTTCATAAAAATACATTATTTGTTAACAATACTGCGGACAGTTTTCCCAAGCTGGCGCCATGAGAAGACATCAATGATAATCAGAGAGATTTAAAAGTCCAACTATCCCCAGATGCTTCTCATGG
>NZ_JAVLSP010000099.1:0-13520 GCF_031528575.1 Candidatus Sororendozoicomonas aggregata | reverse complement strand
AATCACTATATCCGTTATTAGGCATTAGCCTGGTATCCCAAGAACGCCTTCAGGCTGTTTTGGGTATCAAGCTATTGCTTGTACTCGGATCAGCCAAAATGATAATGAAGTCCACTATCTCAAAGTCATTATGGATGAAATCTTTGGAAGAAAGAATTTTATATCTAATTCCATATGGCAAAAAAAATATGCTCCATCGAATGATGCAAATTCACTGAGTGAAGACCATGATCACATTTTGATTTATGCGAAAGATAACAGGTCGTGGATACCAAACAAAATCAAACGATCTGACTCAGCGCTAAAAGCCTATAAAAACCCAGACAACGACCTGCGTGGACCATGGAAATCCAGTGATTACACATGCGACAAAAATAGTGCCGAGCGCCCAAACCTCTACTACCCTGTAATGCACCCTATTACTGGCGAAGAAATATGGCCAAAAAAAACAGCTGTATGGAGATACAAAAAAGAAACTCACTTTGATCAGTGTAAGAATGATTTGGTTTGGTGGGGAAAAAATGGCAAAAATAAAGTACCTGCATATAAGAGATTTTTGTCATCAATTGACACAAGCGCACCCCATCAGTGCAGACTTACCACAAGTACCACAAGTACCACAAGTACCATCAAGGGTGTCTCTGAATGTCCCCTTACTGCACGATTATTCCCATCGCTATCTACTTTGGTGTTCTGGTGGGCATCAGCAAGTTGACGGCCGGGAAAAAAGATAATCAGACCTTCTTCAAGGCCAACAAAAAAGCGCCATGGTACCTGGTTGCCTTTGGCATGGTGGGCGTTTCACTCTCTGGTCTTACCTTTATTTCTGTCCCTGGCGCCGTTGAAAGCAATAGCTTTTCTTACCTGCAAATGGTCATGGGGAATGTCGTGGGTTACTGGTTAATCATGTGGGTTTTGCTGCCGCTTTACTACAAAATGAACCTCACTTCGATTTATTCGTACCTGGGCAGTCGATATGGCAAACGATCACAAAAAACTGGTTCTTTTTTCTTTCTTCTGTCGCGAGTTATTGGCGCTTCCTTAAGGCTTTATCTGGTGGCTCTGGTCTTGCGGCCGCTGATCTTTGCCCCCTTGAACATTCCTTTCGCGGTAACCGTTGCCATTACCATTGCCCTTGTGTGGCTCTACACCCACAAAGGCGGCATAAAAACCATTGTCTGGACGGATACCTTGCAAACATTTTTTTTGCTCGCCGCCATGCTGGTCTTCGTGTTCTGGCTTTCAGGGCAACTCAATGGCTTTGGCGCTGCCTTTGACCAGTTATCTGAACAAAACCTTTCACAGGTCTTCTTCTGGGAAGTCAACGATGGCCGTCAATTCTTCAGGAGTTTTCTGACCGGTATCCTGATGACTCTGGTTATGAATGGCCTTGATCAGGACATGATGCAAAAAAACCTGACTTGCCGCAGTTTAAAAGAGGCGAATAAAAATATGTTTTCCCTTAGCCTCATCTTTTTTATTGTTAATGCGCTCTTTCTTTTCCTCGGTGGTTTCCTGACTCTCTACGCTCAACAAAAGGGTATTGACGCTAAGGGTGACGAACTCTTTGGGGCTGTGGCCCAGCAGGCGTCCGGTTTTTTTTACGTGATGTTTATCCTCGGTGTTATCGCGGCAACCTATTCCAGTGCGGACTCTGCCCTGACCTCATTAACAACGGCTTTTTGCGTGGACTTTCTGGCCATTGAAAAAAGGCCGACGGATCAACAAATCGCCCTGAGAAAAAAAGCGCATATAGGTTTTAGCGTTGTTCTGTTTGTCGTTATTCTTATTTTTGGGTCGCTCAATAATCGCGGTTTGATCTTTTTGCTGTTTACCGCGGCAGGGTTTACTTACGGGCCGCTTTTGGGGATGTATGCCTTTGGCTTGTTCACACGGAAAAAGGTCTCTGATCTTTTTGTTCCGGTGATTGCTGTTTTGTCGCCTGTTGTGGCGTACCTGATCAAGGAAAACGCTGTCAGCCTGTTTGGTACGCGGCTGACGTTTGAAATTCTCTTAATTAATGGTGCCATGACTTTTATTGCCCTTTTTCTGATGAGTAAGGGGAATGTTGAGGAGGATACCTGATTCAATTACCCGGGTTGATTTTGGTGCATTTGTTTTGAATGATTACCACAGGTAGCCTCATCGAGTACCGTTGAATCATTCATTTTTACTGTGATTGATAAGGATCAGCAGGCTAAAAGTAAAAAAATAGTTTACTTGGCCTGTTTTGAAAGCACTTGATAACCCGCTTTAATTACCCTTCTTATCGACTTGTGAACGGGGAATGCTTGAGCGTATTGCGCTGATTATGGAGACCCTGAACACGTTGGGTGAGAAATTAAAAACCACAACGTTAATTCGTTCTGTGAGAGATTATTTTTGGTGTGTCACGGTAATGCATTACAGTGAGCGTGCTTAACCATTTCTTTAAATTTTTTTTGAAATAAAAAAATATTTTATATTAATAAATGATATTTAAATAAAATGTAAGCATTCAGTAATATAGTGGCTATCTTATTTTGCAGGCCATTGGTTTTCTCCATGGCTCAATAATTATTTTTGCACATGCGTGCACTTTTAAGGGGCAGTCACTGTTTATTTTATCGAATGATAATCCATAAAAAAAAATAGTGCTGACTTCTAATGCCAATTGAATACACCGAGGTTTGAGTGTGATGGGTGATCGATTTGTAGAAGGTCGTCGTTTCAACAGGACGCGTCTTTGTGGTGCCATATCAGTTATTGTATTGGGTATGAGCGGCTTTGCTCAGGGTAATCCTCCCGATGACGCTCAATCCGGAGATGACAGAGAGGCACGGCAGGATGGGCTCTTGAACCGACTAGGTGAACCGTTGATTCGTTTAGGCGACGCTATTTTCAGGCAGGGTAAGATATCAGCGGATATCGGTGATCTGGAGGGTAGGTCGGCTGCTAATGATCGTCATATTGCTGAGCTGGACCGTCAAATTGAACGAGTGCGGCAAGCGGGAGAAGAGGGATACGAAGCAGTGCTTGCTCGTCTTCATACTAACCGGAGAAACTTGCAGGATATCAAAAGCAGTTTCGAGGATGATATTCACGAAAAAATGCATGAACTCGCTGGGGTAGAGGAAGATAAAACCCGGTGGCTTCAATCCATTGATGGGCAAATCCCGGGGGCTGCCACTGTTAATTTGCTCGGTGCGCATATTGGCCATAGTGAGTCGCGGCAGCGAGCTCGTATCTCTGCTGAAATTGCCCGGTATGAGCAAGATTTAAGGCAATTGAGGGAGACTTATGAGCACGCCCAGACTCGGCATGCTGAACAACAGGCATTAATCCAGGAGTTGGAAGGTAGACGTGTTAACTTGTCGGATCAGGTGGTAGATCTTCAGAGGTACATAACAGAGCTTCGAACTGCACAAGGTGAAATTACCCGGGAAATTGACATAGATAAGCGTGCCAGGGATCAACTGACTACTGAGTTGGAGGCATTGACAACAGCCTCTGGACTTAATCCAGATAATTTTAGAGGTTATGTCGATTCAATAATGACGCAACAATGTTATGATGAAGAAATCGCCAAGGTCAGGCGTGAAGCTGATCATTGGCAACGGGTCTCTGACCAGAACCTGCAAGATATCCATACATTGAAAGATGAACTTGCCGTCGCGAGGAACCAGCTCGACGCTATAGCGGATGAGCGGGATCAAGCACTTTGCGCAGCCCGAGAGGCCGCGGAAAGAGCACAGGAGTATGCTGATCGGCACCACCGTTCATATGGCGACTTCCCCCTTATACCTATCGACCCATCCCGACCTCGACATGGGGCTGCGCCCAACGAACTCTCGTCATTGGTTGCCGCAAGTATCAAGTCAAGCGTGGACATTACCCGTGAATCTGACAGCAGGGTAATGTCTCGTCTGACGTCACCTGACGAGCAGGGGGCGTTTTCAGTGGCTTCTGGTAAGGCCACTGGTGATAGCTCTGATAGTATGGGTTTTTGGGGTAGCTACCTCCACCGTGATGGCTCCCAAGATAGCGATAGCGGCGATTTTCTAAAGTATTCGATCAAAGTCAACGGGATTGTTCTGGGTGTGGATGGGAATATTAACGACCAGTTCAAAGCAGGTTTCGCCCTTACTTATGCCAAGGCTGACGCAAAGCCCAATAACTTCAATGCAGGTTCGCAGAGCGTGAAGGGTGATCACTATATAGGCACTTTTTACGGCGGGTGGAGTGAAGGCCCCTGGTTTGCCAATGCTCTGCTCAGTTATGCGGAGGGAAACAATGATTACAAGCTTATGAGCAACTCTTTTCATGAACCTGTAAAGGGAAAAGAGTTTAAAGGCAGTGGCGATACGAGTGCCTGGAGTATCACCATCGGCGGTGGTTATAACATGCCTGTTAATAAAGAGTGGGTATTCCAGCCCCAGGCACAGTTTAACTATATGAACCTTGGCGTCGATAAGTATAAGCTCAAATACAGCAATACCACGTTGGAATTTGATGCGAAAACTTTTCGCGTCGCCGAGCTTGGCGTGGGTTTTGGTATGATGGGTAATTTTCCCATGGACAGTGGCGTGTTGAAGCCTGAACTTAAATTAATGGGCTTCTATGATTTTGAAAATAAAAAGTATGACTATGATTTTACGGGCTCCGATTGTACACAAAAGTATTCTCTTATTGTTAATGGCCGAAAACGTGACCAGGCTCGTGGCATTGCCGGTGTAGGTTTGAACTATTCTGTCGATGAAAGCATATCTTTGGGTTTAGGCTGTGACTATAATTACAGTAAGCACTATAAGGCTCATGTATTGAAAGGAATGGCCAGTTATTACTTCTGATGAACAGCTTAGACTAGATCAGTAATAAGCCCATTAGCGAGAAAACCCTGTGCAAGCAGGGTTTTTTATGGGGTGACCCTGACCATAGAAGAAGTAGTAGCCGTTTGAATAAACAGGCCTTAGAAAACCGATGCCGTTCATTAAATAACGGACTATTCGTTTCTTAAAATTGACCTCTCTTTCTCCCTTTATCTTATCTTTGGAGGTTACGCCAAAGCCATCTGCTTTTATCAAATAATGGGGTTAAGGTAATAATACCAATCGCATTTTCTAAATCCCCTATTTCGCCGGTTACCTGAGCGTAAATAATCCTGCGTTGAAGCTCCTCACCATAGCTACAGCTAGAGCTGTTAAGCGCTAATACCCATACGGTCGTCATTCCCGCGAAAGCGGGAATCTACCAGAAAGTGGACTCCCGCCTTTGCAGGAGTGACCAAAGTGATGGTTGTATGTATATTAACGCTTGTTTGCACTAGAGCCTGGTCACTTCGCCTTGTCCTTCCGCCGAGGTAGCGCCATGCTCATAACGGGGTTAGAAAGTTTGATTGGTATAATGCTTGAAATCCCAAAAAGCGCACTGGTAAAAATAGGTGACGGTGGTCATGATTGCATTGAACGACAGCTTATGTACAAAAAATATTTTATTGGAATTACAAAATAATTTTTATACCATTCATTCTTAAAAAATAGGAAGAAATTATTATTACAATGTACAGCAGTTATAATTATAAATCACCCAGCTATATACCTTCAACGGTTACAACTTTATTGCATGAGGTAACCAAAATGAGAAGAATATTACTGACTCTTGCCACCTTTAGTTTCACGCTGTTTTTTGCAAACGCTGGGTTTTCTGGTGGTAAGGATGAAACTTTGTTAGTACATTTTTATAACAATATCGATTATACACGCAAAATAATAGCCAGTAACCTTGAGCATGGTTCTTGGCTTAGTGAACCAGTGGGTGGAGTGATAGTCCCGCTATTCTCCTCACAAAAGCGACTTTTTATCCTCCATTTCTCGCAGTCCTCGCTACGGGCAGGCTTTTAAGACTGCTTCTTACAGTTTTGGCGTGAGGAATCGACAAAATCTTTCCGCACTCTCAAATGGGGATCAATATTGCGGTATTTTTAGTGTAAATAAGCATCTGGTTGTTACCAACAAACAGTTTCAGCATGCAAAATTTTGTAATACATACGGTATTGCGGAAGTCACTTTGAGTATAATTTGAGCATAAAGAGGTAGCTAACCTCAATAATCGGCAGTGGCTGATTGTGGAAAGCCCCATTTGACGTTACGGGCTGAAATCTCTATAGTTCGCATCCGTCAAACGGGCGCTCGTAGCTCAGCTGGATAGAATACCTGGCTACGAACCAGGCGGTCGGAGGTTCGCATCTTCCCGAGAGCGCCAGTTTCAGCAATTCGTTTTACGCATCCGTAGCTCAGCTGGATAGAGTACCTGGCTACGAACCAGGCGGTCGGAGGTTCGAATCCTCCCGGATGCGCCATCATTCTTTCCTGAAATGTTTATGAGTCTCTTCTGTGAGAGTTTTTTGTGGCGTTGATTGCTCACCTCAAATAGCCCCTTAAGATCATCATGGTGTCCAGAAGCAGTATACCATTTCATGCTATTGTTATGATGTTTTTCAGTTCTTCTGGTATACATGCTAGCCTGAATGCTCAGTAGTGCTGTTTTCTGTCCGGCGGCAACTCAATACTTTCTAAATAAGAAAAAATACCATGCTTCCCATTTCCTCCCTCTTTTCCTTTTTTATTGTGCTATGCCTTATGGTGTTTCTGCCCGGTTGCCAGTCATTACCCGAATCAGGTATCACTGAGGCATTAAGCAGGCGCCTGACCTATTATCCGTCCACCGCCATAAACAGCCTGCCTGTTTCTACATGGCTCTATGAAGGCCCGAAAAAAAGCAATGTGGTCAGGGTGTATATTGAGGGAGATGGGCGGGCATGGGTGCGGAAAAGTCGCATGTCAACAAACCCTACCCCAAAAAATCGACTTGTTCACGCATTAATGCTCAAGGATAAAAAAACAGATATTGCCTACCTGGGAAGACCCTGTCACTTTCAGCAAAACGGACTTTGTCACCCCAGGGTATGGACATTTGATCGCTATAGTGAGGATACATTAAATATAATGAACAATGCGTTATCAGCCATCAAAAAAAAACAGAATTATCAAGCCATAGAGCTTGTTGGCTTTTCTGGCGGGGCAACCATCGCGCTGCTTCTGGCCAGCCAGCGTGATGATATTGCCTCGGTGCGCACCATTGCCGGAAATCTTGACCCTGCCTACACCAATACCCTGCACAAAGTTACCCCTATGCCCTCAGCGCTAAATCCTGCTGATTACATTGATACTCTGAAAAATATCCCACAGTATCATTTTGTTGGCGCTGACGATCCTATCGTCAAGCCTGCTATTGTTAATCACTATCTTTCCCGGTTTACAGACATGTACTGCATACAGTTCAAGATACTGCCCGGCGTAACGCACCATAAAGGCTGGGTAGATCATTGGGAGCAACTACTCAGTGAGTCTCCTCACTGTGTCAGATAAAAGTACTAATGTAACCTTGCTTTGACAATCTCTGAGGGGGCGTGAATTTCTTTTTTAGGAACCTGACCGAGAATAGCGCCCTTAGCGAGGATTGCGAGAAATTGAGGATAAAAATTTCTGCTTCTGAGGAGAATAACGGGGCTATTTGACGAAGAAGCAGGAATTTTTAGACCAATTTATCGCAACCGCAGTAGGGTAGTCTATTCTCAGTCAGGCTCCTAGACAGCGCGGTGCCTTGGTTTAGTGCCTCAATTGATTGTAGCTGGATATACCCTTGGTATGACTTTCAGGGGTCTGTTGATCCAAAAAGGTTGCCGTTATCAGAAGAGATACTGTTGGCATATTTTTTTATGATCATTAAAAAAGCCCTGCTTGTTTAAAGCAGGGCTTTTTCATATGGCGCGCTCGGGAGGATTCGAACCTCCGACCGCCTGGTTCGTAGCCAGGTACTCTATCCAGCTGAGCTACGAGCGCGTTTCTTGCTATCGTGTAAGCATGGCGGTGAGGGAGGGATTCGAACCCTCGATACGGCTACAAACCGTATACTCCCTTAGCAGGGGAGCGCCTTCAGCCACTCGGCCACCTCACCGGAATGCGGGCTATCTTACCTTTATCATTTTCTTTTGCAAGTACTTTATCCACGAAATGGCGCTATTTAACCTGAATTCAGGTTATCAGGTTAAAGGAACGGTGGCTAAACAGCGAAAGTATACGCTGGCATTGGGCATTACCAAATTTCACCTGATGGTATCACTCGCACAAAGCAGCGATTGTTGTACAAATCCCCACTGGGATCAAAACTTGCCTGAAGCAGGGTACCGCCCGATGCTTGTTGAATTTCCTCAAGGCGTAACCTCATGGCCAATGTAAATGTACTGCCATCTTTAACGCCAAAGACATGTTCGTTTGTAACATAATTTATAACACTTGAGAATATGGCAAATTCTACATTCATACCCGCGCCCACGGAATAGCTTTGTTTGTAATGATCAGAACCGAGGGAGAGTTTTTGAACTTCTTCTCCTTGAAACCACCACGTTTCCCCTGACATACACCATGCGTCGAAAATCAACCTAACCAATTCCTGGTTCAAAAAAGCTGACAACCCTTCAATATTTCTTCTCACCCAGGCAAACTCGTCTGTGCTCGTTAGTTCTTCCCATTTACGAATGCTTTCTTTCAAACTTTCTGGGTCGCTAACCAGCTTACCACCGACGTAATACTCCGCACGGGGTAAATCAACATACATGGCACCAGACATACCCGTCCCTGGTTTGGCCTCTTTAATGGTAGTATTAATCAACTGTATCAAATGACTTTTGAAGGCAAAGGAAAGAGGCCTCCTGGATTCGAACCTGTCAGACACGGAGGGCACAGGAACTGAAGGAAAAAAAGGACGACGTTTAAACATAGACTGACCTCCGGGTGACAAACACACTGAGCGACTATCGTAACGCTAATGTGCCTCTGACTGTGTACACAGCGCCATCACTATACGTTGTTGCCAGTCTTTTTTTTCTTTGTCACTGGGAAGCTTTTTCAACGTATCCTGAAACACGTAGATCATGGCTTGCAGAATACTGTGTTCAGGGTATTCAAGATTTTCGAGCTGACGAATGATTTCTACCGCGAGGGCAATATCTTCTGGGGTGTTGTCCATGAGCTACTCTCCTTGCCAACGGTACAGACTGAGGTTTATTTTGCCGGCAACCAGCGCTACTCCTTCTGCTTCGAGCCGAGTTCGCTGTTTAGCGTACTGTGAAGATCCCTGGGGAAATGAAATATGTCCTTTGCTGTTAATTACCCGGTGCCAGGGTAAATGGGAGCCGGCAGGCAACTGCTTTAAAATATTGCCAACGACTCTGGCTGAGCGCGGTGAACCCGATAGCTCTGCCAACTGTCCGTAGGTAACCACCTTACCTTCTGGTATCAAACTAAGGGCTGTCCACACTCGCACCGGGTCAACAGGGGATGACACAAATATACTCCGTTTTACCACATAAACCCTTATCCTACCTGATTGTGTGGCTTATAGTCGAAGCCCGCCATCCACCTCAATAATTCGGCCATTGATATAGCTATTTTCAATAATAAAAGCGACAGTGTCGGCAATATTAGCGGGTGAACCCATATGGCCGAGGGGAATGCCCGCATTTATCTTTTCCTTGAGTTCAGGCTTCATGGCTGCTGTCATTTCTGTTTCTATCATCCCAGGGGCAATGCCCGCACAACGAATACCATGACGGGCAAGCTCTTTCGCCCAGGTCGTTGTCAAAGCGGCAACGCCGGCTTTAGCGGCAGAGTAGTTACTTTGTCCAAAATTACCGGCCCTGGATATGCTGGAAATATTGATGATGACACCGTTTGAACCTTGTTCGATCATACTGGCCGCTACTTCCCGGCCACACAGAAAAACACCAGTCAGGTTGACATCAATGACTGCCTGCCACTGTTCAAGGGGGAGTTTGTTGACAATGACACCTTTTTTTGTTTTGACCAGTAAACCATCACGTAAAATTCCCGCATTATTAATCAGGCCATTGAGGGCGCCTTGTTGCTCAACGCAACGCTTGACCATATTTTCAACCTGTTGTTCATCAGCGACATCTGCTCCGATGGCGAAACAATGACGCGAGTATTGTTTACACTCAGTCAAGGTGTCACTCAAACTTTCTTCATGGCGATCAACCAGTGTCAGGGTCGCGCCTTTTTGGGCGAGACCTTTGGCCATAGCCCTGCCGAGACCTCTGGCTGCACCGGTAATGAGAATATGTTGGTTTTTTATCGTCATGGATGAGACCTTCTAATGAATACAACGCCGTGAGCAAGGTGCCAGTAAAGTACCGAGGTGAAACCTCAATAGGAGCCTGTCGGACTTATGCTTTCGAGCATAAAATTCAGTAGGGCGAGTCAGAATTTTCGATCAATTTGTGCGAATAGTTGACCTATTTAAGCAAATTGATCGGAAATTCTGGCCGCGCTTTCTCGCACTTCCTGGATTTTAGGCCGAAATTGTCTTAAGCCCGACAGGCTCCTAGTGCCTATGGAACAGCATAGCGCACAGCAATTCTGTTGATAATAATTCTCATTACAGTATAATCTCCACGTTATTTTTATTCTATCTTTAACCATAAAACAGCTTTGGCAGAAGGCTGTATTTATAGAGAGTTGATAGTATGCGATCAACAGAGACAAGAAAAGCGGATATGCCGATAGAAGCTGATAAATCTTTCACTAAAGAGCAAGCCGCATTTGATGCGCGAGCATTGCTGCTTGATGAGTACAGCGGTGTGATGTCCACACACTCTAATGACGTACCAGGCTATCCTTTTGGTTCGGTGATGCCCTATTGCCTGGACGGTGAAGGCCGTCCTGCCATTTTGATTGCCAATATTGCCCAGCATGCCAAAAATATTAAGCAAAACCCAAAAGTCTCCCTGATCGTGCGACAAAGTAATATTGATGATGTACACCTTGGTGGACGCATTACCTGGATTGGGGATGCTCAGTTGATTGAAGACAGTAAAGAGGAGGCATTGATCGCAGAGCGCTATTTCTCTTATTTTCCTGCATCCCGCAGCTACAGAACCATTAAGGGTGATCAGGCAAATCACAATTTTCGCTTTTATCGCATTAACTTTGTTCGTGGGCGCTTTATCGGAGGTTTTGGTAACATATTCTGGGTGAAGCCGGCGCTGTTTCTGAAAAAGAACCCATTCTACGGTGAAGTGGAGCAGGCCATGGTGAAGCACATGAACGAAGACCATCTGGACGCCATGTTGAAATACTGCAAGGTTAGCAATATCGAGCTGCCTGAAGGTATTCAGCCAAAAATGGCAGGGCTTAACAGTGAAGGTATGCACCTGCGTATTGGGCGTAAAATTGTCTTTATTCGTTTCCCGAAAGAAGCATACGAAGCAATGGCAGTGCGTCAGCAGCTGGTGGCGATGGCTAAGGCTGCCTGAAGCGTTTTTAACTGGGAGCCTGTCGGGCTTAGGCTTTCGAGCATGAAATTCAGTAGAGCGAGTCAGATTTTTCGATGGATTTGTGCGAATAGTTGACCTGTTTAAGCAATTTCATCGGAAATTCTGGATTTCAGGCCGAAATTGCCTTAAGTCCGACAGGCTTAGCAACGTTCACATCAACAATCGTAATATTTTGCTTCTTGTCAGGGGACTCGTTATTGTAAGAAGAAACGTTTAATCAGCGAAACACCTCCGGTCTATAGTTATTACGGGGTAAAGAAGTGTAATCACTTTTCCATGATTCTAACTAAACCGGGAGGTTATACCTGATGACAGATAACTCCAATACGTTATCATTATCACCCGCTGAAAAAAACACGCTGCTACTTTGGGGCATTGTTGGCATTTTATTAGCCGTTGCCAGCCTTTATTTTCCTGGTAACTCGGTCGTCTTCAACTACCAGGCAGGGGCTGAGCGCTGGCTGAGGAATCAAGACCTATACGCGGGCCCTGAAGGGTATTTATACCTGCCCCAGTTTGCCATGCTGTTTAGTCTGCTTCCTGCCAAACTGGCGCTTGCGGAAATTGGCTGGAACTGGTTTCAGTTATCCGTGATGGTCAGCGGTTTATTCTATTTCTCCCGGCTGTTAAACACAGGGGAAGAAAAATCGTTCTTCCCATTGCTTTCCCTGGCCGTTCTGATTATCGGCTGGACCACCTTTCGTAATGGTCAAGCAACGATTCTTCAGTTGGGGTTAATGCTCTGGAGCATTGTGCTACTCGAAAATCAGCGATGGATGCTGACAGCAGCAACCTTGATTGCAGGATTAATCAGCAAGCCGGTCTTTATTGTCTTTTTTCTGGTGGTTATCTTTTTTTACCGCAATCTGTGGTGGCGTCTATTACTCTTTGGCGGGTGTGCATTTCTGGTAACGGTAATAATCAAAGGCGTTGACTATACACTCGCTCAGCACCTTGGCTTTATCACAATGGTTCAACAAGCCCTGTCCTACGGCGAAGGCCATGAGAAAACCAACTGGGCACACTTTTTTGCTATTTTCCCTCAGGTCGCTGGCATATGGGTGCCACACAAAATACAACTCATCACCCGTCTTTTATTTGCCGTCCTTGTCCTGGTGGCTGTGGGTGTCGCTCGAAAGCGCCGCTCATCGGCAATGGCGGGCTATTACCTGTTTGCCCTGTCGGGCTGTTACCTGATGCTGTTTAATCCTCGCACCGAAACCAACAGTTTTGTACTGGTTGCACCAGCCATTGGCTATTGGGTGGCTATTTCCAAACACCGATTTCAGGATAAAGCCTATCACGCTTTTTGTTGGCTGTTTGTCATCAGTTTTCCATTTGCCAAATATGTCAGATTGATCACACCGGGTATGTGGGCTTGGGGAAAACCCATGATTACCGTCTTCTTCACCATTTTTTTGGTGAAACAGCTTTTTTCAAAAGAGGATTTAAAAGAGTGATGCCCATCAAGCTTGCTAATACCAACGGGCTTTTCTAGCTATGGTGTCAAATTTTTCTGAGCCTTATAAGGCCAGGATCTTTGTATCCGTCTACATACCCCATCATTGCTCATGCATTTGCAGGGGTTAATCCCATAGGTCTGGTATTTCGGAAAATCCCTCACCCGGGTCTAAATTCATATAATCTCTAACATCTACATCATGAAAAAAAGTAGATGTTATCGGACGATTGTTGTCTGGTAAACCTGACTGAGTATTCAAGTCACTATTGATTACCTCTAACACATCTTGAAATTGACGTTCTGTTTCTTCTTGCAAAACCGTTGTAACGACCGCGCCTGGATGCTGCTGCGTAGTGACCGTGGTTGTGGCTGTGGCTGTGGCTGTGGCTGTGGTAGTTAAGGTCGCTATGGAAGATACAGTGGTAACAAAATCAGCGCTTGTTTGTATTGTATGGGTTGTAGAGATGGCGACCCGTCCATCGGGTAGCGGCTGTCTCATTGTCTCTATGGAGCTGGAACCCGTAGCACCAGGTATACAGCCCTTCGAGCCACTGAGTCGGGTGAGACCGCTCCCTTGTAAAAATACTGTCCCCCAGTCGGGGCCGTTGTTTGTTGACTCATCCGGATGGAGTCTTTGCATGTGCCGCTGGAATTCGGGTTTAACTG
>NZ_JAVLSP010000098.1:0-13526 GCF_031528575.1 Candidatus Sororendozoicomonas aggregata | reverse complement strand
GAGGATAATAGTGGGGCTATTTGACGAAGAAGCAGGAATTTTTAGACCAATTTATCGCAACCGCAGTAGGGTAGTCTATTCTCGGACAGGCTCCTAGCGCAAAAGCGCTGCCTTCGCTGATACAGCGTTTAAAAGTGGCTCAAAATACACATTTGCCTGCTGTAAACTGCACTCTTTCACCATTCGCACCATTCTCACCATTTTCACCATTGTTTGCTTGCGCTACTTTTGCGACACCCCCTTACGTGGGCGAAACATATCAAGTACCAGCATAGCTGCTCCAACGGTAATTCCACAATCTGCCAGGTTAAACGCCGGGAAATAAAAACGGTCATAGTGTACCAGAATAAAGTCGGTAACCTGACCGTGAATAATACGGTCATAGAGGTTGCCAACGGCACCACCAAGTATCAGTGCCAATGATATAGCTTGCCAGGTTTCTCCCTTTCTCAGGCGAACCAGCCAGTTGATCAATACCCCGCTCACAACAATAGCCACACCAGAGAGAAACCAGCGCTGCCAACCAGACCCACCACTGAGAAAGCTGAATGCGGCACCGGTATTGTAGGCCAGGGTGAATGAAAATACAGGTAACAGCTGAAACTGCTCGTACAAATGGAAAGATTGGACTGCCAGCCATTTTGTCACCTGATCTAACGCCAGTACTAGTCCGCTGAGCCAGAGCCAGCGGTGCATACCCAGCTCAGGGCTGTTATTTGAATGTGCCATTCCTGTGAAAAACCCTTTTCATGTAAACCAATAAAGTTAGTTGTAGTGACCCTGACGTGCGCCTGATTTATCGTTTGCTTTGTCGTCTAGGAGCCTGTCGGGCTTATGCTTTCGAGCATAAAATTCTGGCCGCACTTTCTCGCATTTTCTCGCATTTTCTCGCATTTTCTGGATTTTAGGCCGAAATTATCTTAAGTCCGACAGCCTCCTGGGGTACACTGTATTTTTTTGCCATTAAAAAGACTTGGAAAAGTTTTTGCAAGGCGTTTTTGGTGCGATACAACTGACGTCGTTCAGAGTTGGCACGACAGTGGTCGATTGTCAGATCAAATACCCTGGTGCTGTTAAGCGCTAACACCCGTTCAGTCGTCATTCCCGCGAAGGCGGGAATCTACCAGAAAATGGGCTCCCGCCTTCGCAGGAGTGACCAAAGTGATGGTTGTATGTATTATGTATATTAACGCTTGTTTGCGCTGGTTACAGAAGGTGTTGTGGAATAACGACACTACGCCAGTCAATTCTCACCCCTTGTTCGGCAACATTCCCGGGCGTTGTACCCCCATAAGGCGCTTCAGTTATAGCCAGCTTATGACCGGGCATTATTAACATCCAATGATTACTGGCATGAAGTAACATCATGCAATCACGATTTTTATCTATCGCATCAGCAACCTCACTTTGATTGTGAAATTCAACATCAATACCATCAGGTTTTATCAGGCTAATTCGAAAAGGACATCCTAAAGTGGGCACACTAGAGGCTATATCAAACACTAAAATATTTTCATTGATAAACGGGGCAATCAGAAAAGCAAGCTGATTATCGTCAAGCCACATCTTATCAGGATTATCTCCGTTCATTTCGTTAGCCATTGATTTTATAAACCCACGCTCATCACCTGCTTCAGCTTTTTCCTGAACCTGGGCAGCAAAATAGTCAAACACTTTCGGTGCCGTTAAGTTATCGGGATTTTCATCAATTTCCAATAAACGTTCATATCTATTACTCCTGAGCCAGTACAAAACAGCATGCCAGCCACAGTAACCGTCAGATGGCATCTGACGCACTTCAAAGCCAAGCTCATACAAATAGTCACCAACATAGCTTAGTGTGTTAGCATCATTTGACGTTGCGCTTTTGAAAGTAATGGTAATTCCCGTCAAAGCAACACAAAAGGCTTTAGAACCATCAAGTATTTTTTTTGCCATATCAGCAAACGTTCTGCACCTCTCATGGACATTAATAGCAGGCGTATTGGGGATGGCGCTATCTTTACTATCTTTAACAAAGGGTAATAGCTGGCTGTGTATTCTGGGAAATGTCCACACGCAGGTACTATTTATACCAATCATTCCAAAAGCGCAATAGTCTTTCTGATTCTGTACGTCGCTGACCGCCAGTGATTCACGGGCTATCTTCTGGCATACTGTTAATGGAAGAAAAATCATAGTGCTTCTATCTTTCGCTCCTTTTATTCTTATACCCGACTTTTTAATATCCAAATGAACTTTTGGGTCCAGCTGAAAAGACTGGTAATTATTATCGCTTTCATTACCAAGGGCGATAATAACTCTAATGTATATAAAACCCTCTTTTCTTCTATCTATAAATTCAATACTCCATC
Source organism: Candidatus Sororendozoicomonas aggregata (assembly GCF_031528575.1). Classification (NCBI taxonomy): domain Bacteria; kingdom Pseudomonadati; phylum Pseudomonadota; class Gammaproteobacteria; order Oceanospirillales; family Endozoicomonadaceae; genus Candidatus Sororendozoicomonas; species Candidatus Sororendozoicomonas aggregata. The sequence continues at coordinate 11,172 of NZ_JAVLSP010000098.1, read as the reverse complement.
CAAATTTATTGAGGGCTTCTAAGAAATATTTTTTACAATCCTCCTTTATTTTTTCGTTATCGGAGCATTTAAAAAACAGTACAACTTCTAAATCAGAATCTGTGTTAATCAATGATTTAGCAAACGTTGACTCACTGTCTTTTTCTTCTTGTAATGACATATAAAAGAGATGGCGCCATAGGGATCTGATAATAATATATCGAATAAAATATATTTCATCACCGGCAAAATCAAATATATGCATTGGAAATTCATAGTCATCAGAACCTCCAGCAAAAACGCCAAGCTCACGAGAAGGCGCCACAAGACAAGAGATTACATTTTCTGAGTGCCCCATGAATAGTATTACCGCTTTACGATACCCTTGATCATCAACATTTTTTATACAGTAACTGAAATCTGAATTGGTTCCATAAACCTCATCGACCAGGGATGACAGATTAGCAGGTTTTATGATGAAAAAAAGCTGTAAATCGACAACGGCTTTGACCTCTTGCAGATAAAATACTAATAGCAAAAAGAATGGCCTATACATTCTAAAACTCCTGAACTGTCACAATCCTCAGAAACGGGCGAGAAGCCCACAAGATAGAATATCGGACGCCTTCTTTACTCACCTTGGGTGAGCAGTCAAACACCGTTTTCTCCCCGTGGGGCCAGGGTTGGGCCAATGAAAAGCGATCAACTGCTGAGTTTGTATTCTTATGTCAACAGAACCCGCTTTTAAAACCCCGGGGCTGTTTATTCACCCCGAAGACGCCCGTCATTCCAGCTTCAATATAGTATTGAGACAGCATCAAGCAAATTGTCGTCGCTCACCTTCTCCTTCAATGTTATCCACACAACGACCACACAATGCTTTGTAAGCCTCATATTGACCAATATCTTCACGGCGATGCCAGCAGCGGGGGCACTTTTCGTGGCGGGATTTCACCACTGATATTTTTAGCCCTTCCATGTCGGTATCAACCGCATCCACCGCCTCAGACAACGGTTTCACCGTCGCACCTGAGGTGATCAGCACAAAGCGAAGTTCTTCGCCAAGTTTCAACAGTTTCTCTTGCAGAGCGTCTTCTGCATACAGTGTCACTTCTGCTTCAAGACCCGCCCCAATGTTACCGGCATTGCGTGCCGCCTCCATGGCTTTGTTGACGGTGGTTTTCACGGTCATGACCGTTTCCCAGTACTCACGCCCCATACTCTCATGGGTCAGCGGCACCAGTCCCTCATACCAGGTTTCCAGAAAAACAGACGTCCCCCGCTTACCCGGCATAGCCTGCCATAACTCATCGGCAGTAAAGCTCAGTATCGGCGCTATCCAGCGAACCATGGCTTCCAACACCTGGTACATAGCGCTCTGACAACTGCGACGCGCCAGGCTGTCTGCCTTGGTGGTGTACTGACGGTCTTTAACGATATCAAGATAGAAACCGCCCATATCCAGCGAACAGAAGTTATGCACCTTCTGGTAGACTTTAAGAAAACTATAATTGTCGTAAGAATCCACCACTTCTTTTTGCAACAGCAGTGCCCGGTCCACTGCCCAGCGATCCAGCAACAGCATGTCTTCTGGCGCAACACGGTCAGTCTCAGGGTTAAAACCATTGATATTCGACAGCAGAAAACGCGCCGTGTTACGGATACGACGATAGCTATCTGATGTACGCTTCAGAATATCGTCAGACACCGCCAGCTCGCCACTGTAATCCGTAGCGGCTACCCACAATCGCAGGACATCGGCCCCGAGCGTATCAAACACTTTCTTTGGCGCGACAATGTTACCCAGAGACTTGGACATTTTACGACCATTGGCATCTACGGCAAAACCGTGGGTCAGCAAGTGCTTATAAGGCGGCTGATTGTTAATGGCAATGCCGGTTTTAAGGGATGACTGGAACCAGCCACGGTGCTGGTCAGAGCCTTCCACATAGACATCTGCCGGGTAGCTCAGCTCTTCACGGCGACCAATGACAGAATAATGTGTTACACCTGAGTCAAACCATACATCGAGCGTGTCGGTTACTTTGAGGTAATGCTCCGCATCGTCAGCATCGAGAATGTCTGCTGGCTCGAGGTCAAACCAGGCATCAATGCCTTCTTTCTCCACCTTTTGGGCAACGGCTTCAATCAACGCTGGCGTGTTCGGGTGCAGCTCTTCCGTATCTTTATGGATAAACAGCGCGATGGGTACCCCCCATGTGCGTTGACGGGAAACACACCAGTCCGGGCTTTGGCCTAACATAGACGTCATGCGTTTTTTACCCCAATCTGGCGTAAACTGCACCTGCTCAAGGGAAGACATGGCACTGTCGAGCAGTTTTTCCTTATTCATGGAGATAAACCATTGCGGTGTCGCACGGAAAATCAGTGGGGTTTTGGTGCGCCAGCAATGGGGATAGCTGTGATGAAACTTATCTTTTGCCAGCAGACGGCCTTTTTCTTCGAGAACAGCAACGACTTTTGGATCGACCTTATAGACATGCTCACCGGCAAACCGCTCAACATTAGCGCGGAACACACCGTTGTCATCCAGATAGTTCAACGTCTCAATACCATTGGCACGGCCAATAATGAAGTCATCCACACCGTGGTCGGGTGCCGTATGCACGCAACCGGTACCCGCATCGACAGTGACGTGATCACCCAGCAGAACAGGCAGCGTTTTATTGTAAAACGGATGCGTCACTGAAAGGGTCTTCAGAGCCCGACCTTTAGCGCGACCAATGATGTGGTAGTCGGCTAAACCGAACCGGCCCATGGCCTCGTCAACCAGCGTTTCTGCCAAAACAAGCCGGGCTGGCATGTCATTAACGGTACACTGCACCAATACATAGTCAATTTCAGCCCCGACAGAAACGGCCTGAGACGATGGCAATGTCCAGGGTGTGGTTGTCCAGATCACCACGGCAACTTCACCGGTGCCGCCATCCCCTGTTTCCTCCAGGGTGAACGCGTTAAGCATTGCTTGCGGGTCTGTTGCTTCATACCGCACGTCAATTTGCGTGGAGACCTTATCGTGGTATTCCACCTCGGCTTCGGCCAGGGCAGAGCCGCCGACAACACTCCAGTAGACAGGCTTGTAGCCTTTTACCAAATGACCATGGTCAGCTATTTTTCCCAACGCACGAATAATGTCTGCCTCGCTCTGGAAGTTCATGGTCAGGTAAGGGTTATCCCAATCACCGAACACGCCCATTCGCTTGAAACTTTCTTTCTGCCCTTTAATTTGCTTGGCGGCGTAATCACGGCACTTGTTGCGAAAGGTCTTAACGTCCACTTTATCGCCGGCTTTGCCAATCATACCTTCCACCTTGTGTTCGATGGGCAGGCCATGGCAGTCCCAACCGGGGATGTACGGTGCGTCATAACCGCTCAACCCCTTGGACTTTACGATCATATCTTTGATGATTTTATTGACCGCATGACCAATATGAATATCACCATTGGCATAGGGAGGGCCGTCATGAAGAATAAATTTATCTCGCCCTTGCTGGACAGATCGAATTTCTTCGTAGAGATTCATGTCATACCAATGTTTGAGCATGTCTGGCTCGCGCTTGGCCAGATTGCCCCGCATAGGAAAATCGGTATGGGGCAGGTTAAGGGTATGCTTATAGTCGGACATAGTTGTTACCAGAATCTCTTACTCTCAGTCGGCGCAAAATGAATGATTAATCAGACGGCGGGCATTGAGCGCATCACCGGCAATGGCTGCCCTTAAGGCGGGCAGGGACTCAAATTTTTTTTCATCCCTGAGTTTTTCGATAAACTCCACCCGAAGCAACTGACCATAAAGGTCACCGGTAAAGTCCAGCAAGTGCACCTCAAGCCATGGCTTGTTACTTGATACTGTTGGGCGTGTGCCAAGATTCGCCACCGCGCCATGCCAGCGCCCCCCATGGTATACCCGGGCAACGTATACTCCCTTCACTGGCAGGTTATGACGACCAGCACAAATGTTAGCCGTGGGAAAACCGAGCTGGCGTCCCAGCCGCTGCCCCCGGCGTACTTTCCCCATCATGATCAGCGGATGTCCCAACAACTGATTAGCCTCAGTGAGGGCACTCCTGTCCAGAGCCTGACGAATACGGGTGCTGCTAATTCGCTCTGACGCTTGTGTGACCGTCTCGGTATCACTGACGGCAAAGCCGTATTGCTGCCCACGCTTTACCAGATGCTGGAAGCTGCCCCGTCGACCATAGCCAAAGCGAAAATCATCTCCAACAATTAGATAGCGAACATTGAGACCCTTCACAAGAATATTGGTGACAAAGTCATCGGCAGAAATGGTGCTGAGTCGGTGATCAAAAGGCAAACACAATACCTGATCCACCTGACACTGCTCAAGCAAGAATAGCTTTTCTCGCAGTGTGGTTAATCGGGCAGGCGCGCTGTCCTGATGAAAATGCTCCCTTGGCAAAGGCTCAAAAGTAATCACGCACGTCCGTGTGTTCTGTTGGCAAGCCCTGGCGCGCAACGATTGCAAAATGGCCCTGTGTCCACAATGAACACCATCAAAATTACCAATGGTAGCAACACATCCTTGATGTGCTGGTCTAATATTGTGCAATCCACGGATCAATTGCATCGGGCGTCCTGATATTGCCTCATAAAACGAGGAAGTATATCGCAGGTAGCCAGAGAGGTCATGTGGGCGCAGAGCCTGAAAACCAGGACACCTGCTTGTGGACACACAAGATACCCGGTTACCTGATAGCGGTACATTAAAATAGCTATTGGCTCTGCTTACGATGCTGTTAACGTCTGCGGATCACAGGAATAGTTTTACAGGCTTTTGGGATGCTGCCCAACGCATCCGACGGGCTCCTAGGAGCCTGTCCGAGAACAGACTACCCTACTGCGGTTGCGATAAATTGGTCTAAAAATTCCTGCTTCTTCGTCAAATAGCCCCACTATTATCCTCAGAAGCAGAAATTTTTATCCTCAATTTCTCGTAATCCTCGCTACGGGCGCTATTCTCGGTCAGCCTCCTAGCGAGGTGAGAAAGTTTGATTGGTATGGATCTCAAAGGGTAACCCTTCTCCTTTTTGAAAATAAAATGTCAGACCAGCTCTGGACTAAGTCAGATCAGTCCAGAGATTCAATGCGCCGGACACCGCTTTGTCATGTGTTCTATCCGCCATAAATGCGCCAGGGTTCTCTGTCAATTTTAAAATCGGATCAATCCAAAAACGTTTTCTCCATCTTAACTTGCCGGCAACATGGCCTGTATCATTGTTTATCACCTCAAAATCCTGCCAGCTGTCCTTGACTTCACAACCTTTTCTCATAGACGCATAATGTATGCCTAGCTCGCAAGCGCCCTTGTTGTAAAGGACAGTGCATGTAGCGCGAGAATAAACCCCGTACATGCAATGACCCTTACCACTGGCTTTAACTGTATAGCCTTTTTTTGAGTAATATTTCTGACCTGGGGCTATTTTATTTTCAACTCGAAGCAACTCATCAGAACTATAAGCCTTACCTATGATGGATATACAAAAGAGTAGAGTAAATAGAACAAGCGATTTCTCCGCCATGGACTTTCTGGCCCATAAAATAGACGTCATACTCATGATAAATTCCTGTCGTCCACTATTATCTAACGTGAGTTCGACCCGTGAAATGAGATACAGTGCCCCCACTCATCTAAACGTTGTATGCCAAAACAAGCCGTCAGTGAGCAGAGCGCCGTGTCTTTGATGAGTCTATTCTTCGATCTCAATGATTTCTGCTTTATTTTTGAACCGAAGTAACATAAGCAACTCCTATCCAATAACTCTAAGCCCCTATAACCAAAGGATTCCAAACGGTAATCCTTCTACTTTTTAAAAAAGAAATGTCAGATCGGCTCTGGACTAACTCAGACCAGTCCAGAGATTCAATACGCCGGACACTGCTGTGAAAAATGTTCTATAGGTCATAAATGCGCCAGGATTGTCTGTCAATTTTAAATACGGACCACTCCACATCTCCTTTACCCATCTTAACTTGCCGACAACATGGCCTGTATCATTGTTTATAACCTCAAAATCCTGCCAGCTGTCCTTGACTGCGCAACCGTTTTTTACAGAAGCATAATGTATGCCTACCTTGCAAGCGCCCTTGTTATAAAGGACAGTGCATGTAGCGCGAGAGTAAACCCCGTACATGCAACGACCCTTACCACTGGCTTTAACTGTATAGCCTTTTTTTGAGTAATATTTCTGACCTGGGGCTATTTTATTTTCAACTTTAAGATAAGCATCAGAACTATAAGCCTTACCTATGATGGATAGGCAAAAGAATAGAATAAATAGAACAAACGATTTTTCTGCCATGGACTTTCCAACCCATAAAATAGACGTCATACTCATGATAAACTCCTGTCGTTCACTATTATCTAACGTGAGTTCAACCCGTGAAACGAGATACAGTGCCCCCACTCATCTAAACGTTGTATGCCAAAACAGGTCGTCATGTATCTTAGATTAGTCTATTCTGCGATCTTGATGATTTCTGCTTTATTTTTGAACCACAATAACTAAGCAGCTTCTATCTAATGAGGCTAAGCCTCTATACCGAAAAGATTTCAAGCGGCTACGCAACGGCAAGTCAGTGAGGCCCAGGAGCCTACAAATGCTTCGTCATGCCTTCCGCGCAGATAATCAGCTCCAGCGAGGTTAGAAAGTTTGATTGGTATGATCTCAAACGGTAACCTTTCTCCTTTTTGAAAATGAAATGTCAGATCGGCTCTGGACTAACTAAAATCAGTCCAGAGATTCAATACACCGGACACTGCTGAGAAATTTGTTCTATCGGCCATAAATGTGCCAGGATTTTCTGTCAATTTTAAAGTCGGACTACTCCACACCTCCTTTACCCATCTTAACTTGCCGGCAACATGGCCTGTATCATTGTTTATAACCTCAAAATCCTGCCAGCTGTCCTTGACTGCACAACCGTGTTCTATAGAAGCATAATGTATACCTATCTTGCACTCGCCCTTGTTATAAAGGACAGTGCATATAGCGCGAGAGTAAACCCCATACATGCAATGCCCCTTACCACTGGCTTTAACTGTATAGCCTTTTTCTGAGTAATATTTCTTACCTGGGGCTATTCTATTTTCAACTTTAAGAATCTCATCCGAACTATAAGCATTACCTATGATGGATAGGCAAAACAGTAGAGTAAATAGAACAAACGATTTCTCCGCCATGGACTTTCTGGCCCATAAAATACACTTCATATTCATGATAAACTCCTGCCGTACATTTACCAATCGTCTTTTCTAACCGCGCTTTACGCTGACAATCTGAAAAGTAGTGCTGTATAAAGCACTCAATCACAATCAATCAGTCCAGACATTCAATTTATCGCCCTCGATGATTAGACCTGTTCTATCCGACATAAATGAGTCAGGATTTTCAAGGAATTCTAAATTCGGACTCTTGAAAACCGACTTTTTCCACCTTAACCTGCCGACAATATGGCCTGTGTCATTGTTTATAATCTCAAAATCCTGCCAGCTCTCTTCAGCTACACAATGTATTCCTACAGAAGCATAATGTATGCCTATACTGCAACACCTCCTGCTGCCATAAGAAACGACGGTGCATCTATCGCGAGAGTATACCCCGTACATGCAATGACCCTTACCACTGGCTTTAACTGTATAGCCTTTTTCTGAGTAATATGCCGAATCTGAGGGTATGTCATTTTCAATGCCAAGAGTAGAATTCGAACTATAAGCTCTACCTATAATGGATAGGCAAAAAAGTAGAGTAAATAGAACAAACGATTTTTCTGCCATGGACTTTCTGGCCCATAAAATACACTTCATATTCATGATAAACTCCTGCCGTCCACTACTATCTAACGTGAGTTCGACCCGTGAAATGAGATACAGAGTCCCCACTCATCTAAACGTTGTATGCCAAAACAAGTCGTCAGTGAGCAGAGTACTGTATCTTTGATGAGTCTATTCTGCGATATCAATGATTTCTGCTTTATTTTTGAACCAAAATAGCATAAGCAGCTTATATCTAATAACTCTCAGGCCCTATATCCAAAGGATTTCAGGCTGCTACGCACCGGTAAGTAATACCAATTGTCTTTTCTAACCGCACAATTGAGCAAGCTATTTTGGGCTGCTGGGCAAGGCAAAATGACGAGCAATAGCTCCCGTATCGTATCGTATCGCGAGGAGTTTTAACGCAGGTCGAGCGGCTCAAAATAGCGGCGGAAATCAGAATTAGAAGAGTCAATTGGTATAGGTGAAACCCCAGAAGCCTACCAATGCTTCGTCATGCCTTCACTAGCGCAAACAAGCGTTAATATACATACAACCATCACTTTGGTCACTCCTGCGAAGGCGGGAGTCCATTTTCTGGTAGGTTCCCGCCTTCGCGGGAATGACGACTGTATGGGTATTAGCGGTTAACAGCACTGACACCCGCTATGCAGCCGATCTGCCCCCGCTCCAATTGTTTCCAACAATCAGATAGCGAACATTGCCCCCTATTACACTGGCTACCTGAGGGGAAATCCTGCGTTAAAGCTCCTCACCATAACTACGCCCAGACTGGCCACTTCTCTTTTTTAAAAAAGAAATGTCAAATTCAGCTCTGGACTACGGGTCAGTCCAGAGATTCAATACGCCGTCCATCGCTTCGTTATTTGTTCTATCCGCCATAAATGTGCCAGGATTCTCTGTTAATTTTAAAGTCGAACTAACCCAAAAACTTTTTCTCCATCTTAACTTGCCGACAACATGGCCTGTATCATTGTTTATAACCTCAAAATCCTGCCAGCTGTCCTTGACTTCACAACCGTGTTTCACAGAGGCATAATGTATGCCTACCTTGCAATCGCCCTTGTCATAAAGGACAGTGCATGTATCGTGAGAGTAAACCCCGTACATGCAATGACCCTCACCACTGGCTTTAACTGTATAGCCTTTTTTTGAGTAGTATGTCTGACCTGGGGGTATTTTATTTTCAATTCGAATATAACCATTCGAACTATAAACCTTGCCTACGATGGATAGGCAAAAAAGTAGAGTAAATAGAACAAACGATTTTTCCGCCATGGACTTTCTAGCCCATAAAATACACTTCATATTCATGGTAAACTCCTGCCGTTCACTACTATCTAACGTGAGTTCGACCCGTGAAATGAGATACAGTACCCCCGCTAATCTAAGCTTTGTATTCTAAAACAGGTCATCATGTGTCTTAGATTAGTCTATTCTGCGATCTTGATGATTTCTGCTTTATTTTTAAACCAAAATAATATAATCAGCTCCTATCTAATGGCTCTAAGCCTCTATACCCAAAAGATTTCAAGGGGCTACGCACCGGCAAGTAAGTGAGGCCCCAGGAGCCTACAAATGCTTCGTCATGCCTTCACTAGATAACACCCCCTATGCAGCCGATCTTGCCCCCGCTCCACAGGCTCACCCCACCAGCGGCGGTTGTTATATTCTTTGCTACATTTATGTCTCTGTCGTGATGAGTATCGCGCTGAAGGCAATCCCATTCACGGATAGACAACGGCTGACTTTCATGGACAAACCCACAGCAGGAGCAACACTTGGAACTGGGAAAGAATCGGTATTTGTAGGCTTGCTTAGTCATGCCCACCAGAATATAAATAGGTGTGCGAACACGCAACATTTTTACCAACCCTACCGGACTGGTTGTTTACATCCCCTAACTGATTCGGCAGGACTCTTACGCTAAAGTTCGATAAACGAGAGCCTTTGATGACAACGAAAACAACCATTGATCACCTGATCACAGCGAGCTGGGTGGTCCCGGTTATCCCGGAAAAAACCATTTACTCCGATTATGCCATTGCTGTGCACAATGGCCGTATTGCCGGACTGACTCCCATCGCTGAAGCAGAAGAACTGTACACCTACCATCACCGCACGAACCTACCCAACCAGGCGATTATTCCCGGATTGATTAATGCCCATGGTCATGCCAGCATGTCCCTGCTACGGGGGTTTGCTGATGATCACCCCTTGCAAACCTGGTTGCAAGATTACATATGGCCCGTTGAGGGCAAATGGGTAAGTGAAGAGTTTGTGCATGACGGCACTGAGCTGGCCATGGGTGAGATGCTGTTGTCCGGCACCACCTGTTTTCACGATATGTATTTCTTTCCCGAGAAAGTAGGGCGTCTGGCTGAACGTGTGGGTACGCGTTCATTTATCACCCCCAACATCTTTGATTTACCCTGTGCCTGGGGCAGTGGCCCTGACGACTACCTGCAAAAAACGCAGCAGACCATCGACGAGTTTAAAGGAAGCGAACTGGTTAAAATCGGTATTGGCCCCCATGCGCCTTATACCGTTTCTGACCCGGTGCTGGAAAAAGTGATTGCCAAGGCCGCCGACAATGATTTAATCATTCAAATGCATGTCCATGAGACCCAGGGCGAAGTGGTTGATGCTATTCGTGATCACGGCCAGCGGCCACTCAAGCGCCTGGCTAACCTCGGAATGCTCAATGACCGCTTCCAGTTAGTCCATATGACCGCCCTTAACGCAGATGATTTTCAGCTGCTTGAAGGCAGTGGCAGTCATGTCGTTCACTGCCCTGAGTCTAACCTGAAGCTGGCCAGTGGTTTTTGTCCCGTCCAAAAATTGATGGATGCTGGCGTTAATGTGGCACTTGGTACTGACGGCGCTGCCAGTAATAATGATCTGAATCTGTTGAGCGAAGCGCAAACGGCCGCGTTGCTGGCTAAAGCCGTGGCAGGCGATGCGACGGCCGTATCTGCCCACAAAGCCCTCGCCATGGCGACCATCAATGGCGCCAAAGCGATGGGGCTGGAACAGGAAACAGGATCACTGGAACCCGGAAAGTCAGCTGATCTGGTTGCCATTGATTTGTCAGGACTGCCCTTCCAACCCCTCTATGAGCCGGTTTCACAGATTATTTATACCGGGGGTAGCCATCAGGTGAGTCATGTCTGGATCAGGGGCAAGTGCCAGGTAAAAAACAGGCAACTCCAAACCCTCGATACTGAAAAGCTGATGAATACTGCCCGGCGCTGGAAAGGCAAGATTTCCCTGTCTGCCTAGGAGGCTGTCCGAGAATAGCGCCCGTAGCGAGGATTACGAGAAATTGAGGATAAAAATTTCTGCTTCTGAGGATAATAGTGGGGCTATTTGACGAA
>NZ_JAVLSP010000097.1:0-14010 GCF_031528575.1 Candidatus Sororendozoicomonas aggregata | reverse complement strand
GAGAAATGGCGGATAAAAAGTCGCTTTTGTGAGGAGAATAGCGGGACTATTTGACGAACAAAAGCGACTTTTTAGACCCATTTATCGCAGCCGCAGTAGAGGCATGACTGTTAAGACTGCTTCTCAGTAGCCATTGCCAGAAGTACCCAGCTGTTAATGAAGCAGGCTGAACAGTTTGCCTCGGTACTTTTTCACCAGGGCGTGACCGGCACCTAACTGTTCAAACACTTTTACCATCAGTAAACGAGCGCCGTCGTCTCTAAAGGCGCGATCACGGCGCACAATGAACAATAAATGCTCCAGCGCTTGCGCGTTATCATCATCAATCACATGGCGTATAGCCAGTTGGTAGCGGGCTTCATGGTCGTTGCTGTTTGCTGATAGCCGGTCTTCGAGCTCTTCCCTGGCCGGGGCATCACCCACCAGCTCATAAAATGCCAGCTTGGCTTTGGGTTGGGCAATACCCTTGGTATCGTCAGGCACCGTCGCGATAATCTGTTTGGCCTGCTCAATCTGACCCGTTTCAAGTAACAGGTTCACTTGCAGCACTTGCAAGGCATGGTTTTCAGGCTCCTCTGCCAGTACCTGCCGCACCAGCGCCAGCGCCTGGTCGTTATGCCCCATTGACACCAGCTCATCAATTTGACCTTTGATTTTTTCCACGGGGCTTAGCATGAGTGGCGTCAGGAGCTTGTTCAACGTGGCCTCTGTCTGCACGCCCGATAGCACATTCACCGGTTTTCCCTGGTGAAACAGAGCCAGTGCCGGAACACCACGAACACCCAGCTGCTGCATCAGCTGGGGTGCCAGCGGTGTGTCAGCATTGAGCTTCGCCAATAGAAACTTGCCTGCATAGGCGGCTACCAGGTTTTCCAGTATAGGCTGTTGTATTTTGCACGGCTCGCACCATTTAGCCCAGATATCCAGCAGAACAGGTCTTTCCAACGATTGTTTCACAATCTCTTCGATATTGCTTTCTGTAACGTCGACGATTGCGGGTTGTTGTTCGTTCATGAAACTTTCCAGAAGGAATAAATGCTAGATATTTTAGCATTTTTTTCCGTAAGCCCCCTGACTTTTAGAGGGTGTCGCGAAACGCTTAATTTTCTCCGTCGTCATCCCGTACAGGCATTGTAAGGAATCTGCCACAAGGACGTGAATCACTAAACCCGCGTGATGCGTGCGGTTAGAGTGCCTTCCATAGCCTGCGGTTCTGTACAGGATGACGGTGCGGGGGGTATTTCAGCGTTTCGCGACTGCTTCTTAATCACTCAAAATTTGCCCAGCTCGTCTGCCAGATCATACTCTTTAATGGCAACCAGTACGTGACGAAGCATGAGTATCGACGGGTATTTAACAATTCTCGCATGCACGGTCGTTAAAAAAACATCTATGGGGTTGTGTTCATATCTATCACTACATAGATTGTCTATTCCACTTAGAAAGTATTTATCGCTGGTTAAAGGTTTCCATGTGACAAGGGAAGAGACTGTATGAGTTTTTGGATGATATTCATCGATATATTTTAAGGCTTTAAGCATGAATTCTTTGGTCTTCTGTTCCCCAAGCATCATTGATAACTTGGAGTTAACCTCAAATAAAGAGTCAGTGCCGAAGGCGTTTTCTGCTGTCAACGTTGGGAGAGTCTCTACGGATTTTCCAAGCCAGCGCCCTGTGAAGGAATAAATGCTAATCATCTGCTCTGTACTCATATCCTCTACCAGTCGGTCCAGATGTTTCTGAAAGTGTTGTCGACATTCAAGGTGTTCATTGGCCTTGCCAGGGGCTTTTTCAGACAGGCTGATCAAGGCTCTTGTCAAAACAAGCCACGAAAGGGCTTCTCTGGCTGTTTCATTGTCGTAACCTTTATCGTCCGAGTTACAGGCAAGCACCTGAGCAATGACAGTAGCAATGTCGGCAAACGTTAGCCGGGTATATAAAGTCGTTCTGACATTTTTGAACTCCCCTTCAACTGAATTAAGATCACACTGGGTGTAGAGAATGGCCTGCACCGCCGCAATGAGTTGTTCTGTATGGTCATTGCTCTTGCGATCAAAAATTTGAGGGGTGATCTTATAAAAATCCTCTAATTGCTTGGCTAATTTCAGGAATGTATTATTTTCAGGCACTGCTGTTATATAATCGTTTACGCTTTTCAGGGTCTGCCTGAAGAGTTCATAGGTTCTTAAATTGGTCAGGTAATGAACTGACTTTTTATTAACTTTGATCTGATCAGGACTAAATACAATCTCTGGCAGAAGATCTCCGGTATAAATGGTTTCATTATAAGTTTCAGCTCTCAATTTTCCGGCCACAGTTTCCAGGTCACAAATAACCTCTTCAGAAACATAGCGTTTGACTTTATCGAGAATACTTAATATTTCATAATCAATGGCCTTGACCTCAGGGTCAGCAAGATAGTTTGACCCAGTCGCATTAAAACTCCTGGTAAGATCAATCAAAACAAGCAGGACTTTTTTAATAGCCGCCCCATCTTTTGCCCCATCGAAGCCTGCCTTGCCAAGGTCGGCCATGGTAAAACTCGTCTTCCCTTTGGGTAGATGTTCCAGAAAGAAAATGCCTAATTGCTGTAAGAAAAATTGTGTTGCCTGATCTCGGGTGACAGCCTTTGTTTCTTGATCTTGTCTTCTAAGTACATTATTCATCAAATTATCATTGAAAAAACCCACTGCCAGAACGATAGAGGCAAGATCGCCCTTTATTTCCATCTCCCTTAACGCCCTGATGGTTTTCCAGGCATTTTCGAGGGCCTGATCCGTGCTGATATTGAAAGCGGGGGTGTCTCCAGGCTTTTGACGATACATGCCATAACTGGCACTGTGAACGACAAACAACATAATGATGAATGAAAGACAGCGAATATACATGGAAGCTCCTGAGTTAAATTTACAATATGGTTACCCATCAATCGTATTAACCGTGTTTTTTTCATCCTTTTTAATATTGACTATTTACGTCCCGCATTATTTCTCTTTTTTTATTTTCCGGTTGTAGGAGAAAAATAGACCCTTACCTTTTACTTGCCCAGTTTGTTTTAAAAAATAGTTAACAACGCGCTTATTCAACAGGCAATTCATTATGGGTAATGCCAGGAGCCTGTCGGACTTAAGACAATTTCGGCCTGAAATCCAGAGAGAATCGACGAATACTGTGCGTAAAAAGCCATACTGTAGTGCTTAATGAACTTCCCCCACCATGGGATCTGTATGATCGGGATAGTTAAAAAGGGAAGACCTGTCAGGCTGTGGAAATCTTTCGCCAGAAACCCCGAATAACACCCCTGAAGTCGACCACCGCCGGGGTATTGATCGTTTTATACAGCATTTTTTTGGTCATGTAGTCAAGGGCTGATCCATCATGACTATGGGCAGGCCCCCGGGTGCCTGCCATAGCGCCTGTCGGCAGTATAGTGGCATTTTTCCGGGATTTTTCTGTTGACTGTTTTCAGTCACGAAGACTCTGTTACCAAGGGCTCAAAGGAGCGACAAGTCTTTTTCCTGAGGGCTGAAGTCGTTTATTTTCGTCCGTAAACACCGGGCGTGTTCAAGGAGGCTTCAGGCCCTTTGATTCGATCATTTTATCGTCAATTATACAGACGAGAATAGTCGTTTTTACGCTTATTTTTCACAGGGTTAGCTTACCCACAACTTCTGTGGATAACATTGTGGAATTCTCAATTTCCACTGTCACAATCCTTGATGGGGACTAAGCCGCCTATAAATTGTTTGTTTTTTATACAGCTTAATCCCTTTTTATTTCAATAGGTTATAAAACGGTCAAAAAAGTGAAATAAAGTAAAAAAGCCTCAGATAGTGGGACAAGATGCCCTTGACATTTTTAAAAATAAAAAAACCTGTTTCCCCGTTGTGACTCAGGTTTTTATTGCTGCTTCACAGGTTATCCACGTGACTTCTGGCGCGAAAACGGTACTCATGCAACGGTCAATGAACCGTTACATCGGGTTGTCGTGCCGCTTTTCCAGCCACCGTCAATTCAGGGCAGCCGCTTCAGGTCTGTCCATGGAATACATGGAATACACGGAATAATGCTGAGTTGAGGGTAATGTTTGCTGGAGAGTCAGTCACTCTGTTGAAGTGAACAGCTACACGGTCAAAAAACGTACTATTTCACCGGTTGGCTATACTATCAGGGACTATTATCACCACAGCGCGCAATTGTCGCGAAGCGTCTGCGCGTGATCCCTCACCCGGTTTTTATAAGGTTACCCCCATGAACGAAGTCCCTACTCTGCAATCGCTTTGCATAGAGCCTGTTATCAATAACGGCGAACAGTGCTTTTCTTTGTTGTCAGAAAACAGTACATTGCAGAAGTTATACATACGACGATTGATGTTTAATTTTTTTGGCGGAGACGTTTGGCCTGATCACGATGAATTTCAACACTCCTCATATTCTGTGCCCTCTGATGGGTATCACGTTCAAGAGATCAGAGAGTTGCTTCAAAAGAAAAAGCCTGTCCCTTTTCCGTTTCCGGAATTGAAAGATAAAACATTGTACATCCATTCACTGGGCGATTTTGGGTATTTTGATAATGAGAATACAGAGCAAGATGCTGATTTTGGTTGTCGTTATATGACGCTGGGCACACAGGAAAAAATACTGTATGTACTGATTAGTTATAAATATAACGTTTTTGGCAGTTATGAATATTATGATGATAGTAATAAGGTTGGTTGCTCCTACGATGTTTATAGTCTGTTGGACTATCATCAAGACCATGAGGCACTGAAGGTAGCGGCTGAAGCTGAATGCCCTGACCCAGTTCATCTTGCCTGCCTGATAATCCATGGCTTACCCTACCATGTTGAGCTGGATTATGAAGAATGCACGGTAACGTTTCCCTAGGAGCCTGTCGGACTAAGCACGATAGTTATAAAAAGCCATAGGGATAACAGCACTTGGAGGAAAATCCTCAGTATTTTATGATAGTGGGCAGTGACGCTTTTCAGGATCCAGGAGCCTGTCGGACTTAAGACAATTTCGGCCTAAAATCCAGAAAGCGCGAGAAAGTGCTCCCAGAGAAAGAGGATAAGACCATTTCAAACGAATTTCAGGATATTTCCATTACTGCCGATGAACGCCCGAATCGTCGAAAAGGCACCAAAGGCACCAAAGGCTCCGACGCGCAGCCACCAAAAAAAATAGCTGATAGCACAAAAGGCAAAGGGAGCGCAGGTATTTTAGTCTGGCTTATTTGTCTGGTATTGGTCGGTATCGCCGGTTTTCACTTCTGGCAAATTGATACGTTGCAGGACTCTCTGGGACAAACACGTACTGAACTGACCGCGGCAAAACAGCTATTAAGCCAGGTCACGGGCGATATTTCCGCTACGGGAGAAAATGTCAGCCAGAATGAGTCGGCACTGCGAAAAGAGCTGGAAGTCATCAACAGTGAAATCAGAAAGCTCTGGGATGTCTCTAATAAACGGAACAAGCAATCTATCAGTAATAACGAGAAAAGTATTGATCAGCTGAACAAGCAACTTGTCAGCGCGACCACAACGGCAAACAGCGCTCAATCTGTGGCGCAAAAAGCGGTATCACAACTGGCTGATCTGGAAAAACTGGTAAAAGCGGCCATGTCTGAGCAAGTCTCTTCCCGGACTGTGGTGAGTGCGTCCATGGCCCAGCTCAAAGACCAGCTGAACCAACTGCAAACCCTCCTCAACAAGCAAAAGCAAGGCGAAACCGGGTTGCAAAAATCTCTGGATGACTATCGGACACAGGTAAACCGCAAATTATTGCAACTGGAGACTTCCGTGCGGGAGCTGGCATCAACAAAAAAACAGGGGCTTTAACCCTGAGTTCCGGTTAAACGTTCCGGTTAAACGACACCTTGGTAAAAGCACTGTTGACAACACCCATGGCTCTCCATAGAATTGCGCCAGTTTTTGAGAGAAAGCAACAAAGAGCGCCGGATTTTGTCGCACTCTTTCGCGTTTTTTCGCGTTTTTTCGCGTTTTTTCTCGTGTTTCGTCACACTTTTTCACGCATTGGGGCCATAGCTCAGCTGGGAGAGCGCAACACTGGCAGTGTTGAGGTCAGCGGTTCGATCCCGCTTGGCTCCACCAAAACCGAAGGATTTGCGTCCCCTTCGTCTAGTGGCCTAGGACACCGCCCTTTCACGGCGGTAACAGGGGTTCGAGTCCCCTAGGGGACGCCATTATTCAAAACGCCTTGAAGCATGTTGGGAAGCGGTCTTAAACGTCATGCTCCGACTGCGGCCGCGATAAATGGGTCTAAAAAGCCGCTTTCGTTCGTCAAATAGTCCCGCTATTCTCCCCACAAAAGCGACTTTTTATCCGCCATTTCTCGCGGTTCTCGCTACGGGCAGACGTTTAAGACTGCTTCTGAGAACAAACTCAAAAAAAACAGTAGCCCGCTGAGAAGGCGCTCAAGCGTTTGCAAGACATATTTGAGCCTATATCCTAAGAGAACAGGCTCCTGGTGGCGCCGTGTTGGTTTCTCTGTGTGTTTACAACATGACCCTCAATCAAGGTAAGCCGTTTCAGCAAAGTTATTTATGGAGTGGCTTCGAAAGGGGGGTTAAGGCATAAATCGGGATTAAGGCATAAATCTTTTGCTACAGAGGTTATGGGCAGTGTTGAGATGTCCTCTTTTTTCACAGTAGATCGGATAACCTGAACGGCCAGGCTTTGCAGAGGAAAGGGGGTGTTCAGCAGCTTCTTGAATTCTTCTACCGTTTCCTCTGAGACATCAGGGCCATACTCGATATCGCTAGCGTGCACCTGCTTGTCACCGTAAGCCAGGCATACAGCGGCAATATCGGGCCTGCCAATTTGCGCGGTCAGATTAACAAGAGGGTCTGTTTTGCACCTTTCGTTGAAAAAGGCCGGGTTTGCCCCCGCACGCAGCAGTTCAAGAACCATTGCTTTTTTTACACTAAATGCCCCAGAACCTATTATCGCTGCTGTTAGTGGAGTCATTCCAGAAACGTTAAACGTGTTAACTTTTGCACCGGCTTGAATCAGGTAAATTAGCACGTCTAAATGTCCCATATAGGCAGCGAGTAGCAAAGGGCTAGACCCCCTGGGACAATTAAAGGGGCAGTCATAACGGCAAAAAAGCGCTCCACTACACGACGCTGTAGTCTTGGCGCCCTCGTTAATATTCTCTTTTTTTGTTTCGACTAAACGTTTCACGTCATCCAAGGCGCCAAATCTTGCTGCTGCATGTAAACTGTAATACATAACAATACCCACTGTATCTGCTGACCCTGACAAGGGCGTGGTTTTATCTCTGTTTAGCCAGCGTTCAGATTTAACATTGCCGCTCCCCGAACGCCGCCCGCATCCCCAAAAACCCCTTTGAGAATAGCTGGCGCTGGAGTAATACAACAAGTGCGACAGGCTCCTTGCGGGCGTTAGTGTATTATTTTAATTCCATCAGTGTTGCTACTGCCGCTTTTGGTATAATCTTTGAGGGCTAAAACCTGCTTCGCACCTTCAAAATGACCAAGCCAGCCGCCTTGTTTGAGCATCTTTTAGAAATACAGGAAGTCAATAATGTCTGAAAAGCTCGTTACTACAGAAAGTCATGCAGCTCTGCGCCAGAATGTCCACCTGCTAGGTAGCTTACTGGGCAATACCATAAAGGCAGATAAAGATAACCGTTTTTTCGAGAAAATTGAAATCATCCGTCAACTCTCCAAAGCGGCCCGTGCTGGCTCTCTGGAGGATCACCAGCGTTTACTGAAGGTTCTTCATGACTTATCCGATGATGAGTTAGTCCCTGTCGCTCGTGCTTTTACCCAGTTCCTGAACCTTTCTAATATTGCTGAACAATTTCACACCGTCTCCAGACATTGTGAAGATAACTTTTGTGAGCCGGATCACCTGGATGACCTGATCAGTCGCTTGCAGGAAAAAGGGATAGAAAATACACAAATTGCTGACCATATCAGCACGTTAAGTATCGAAGTCGTATTAACCGCGCACCCCACGGAGGTAACCCGGCGTACGGTTATTCAAAAATACTATCAAATGTTCAAGTGCCTCCAGAGCCTTGAACAAGGCGCTCTGAGCGACCGGGAAAGAGCCCGGCAAAAAAATCGTTTACAGCAACTGATCAGTCAGACCTGGCACACCTTTGAGTTTCGTACACAGCGCCCGACACCTGTTGATGAAGCCAAAGGGGGGTTCGCCACCATTGAACACTCACTCTGGGAAGCAGTACCAAAGTACGTACGCAGTATTGATGAACGGCTGCGGGCACGAACCGGTCTCTCGCTCCCTGTGGATGCGGTACCCATCCGGTTTTCTTCCTGGATGGGCGGCGACAGAGATGGCAACCCTTTTGTTACCGCTCAGGTAACCCGTGAAGTGTTAATGCTCAGTCGCTGGATGGCGGCTGATTTATACCTGCGCGACTTAAAGCCGTTAATCGGTGAGTTATCCATGAACAGCTGCAACGATGAGCTTCGCGTTATCGTTGGTGACTGTCGTGAACCCTATCGAGTGATCTTAAAACAATTACGGGAGCGGTTACGCCACACCCGCCGCTGGTGTGAGCATAAACGGATCAATGATAAGGCCCATGGCATTTTAAAAGACGTGAATGAATTACTGCACCCTTTGCGGGCGTGTTACCGTTCCTTGCATGAGACTGGCCTGGGGACTATCGCGGACGGCCCACTGCTGGATATGATCCGTCGGGTACATTGCTTTGGCCTGACCCTGAGCAAACTGGATATTCGCCAGGAATCGAGCCGGCATACTGATACCCTGAGCGAAATAACCAAAGCGCTGGGGATGGGCGATTATGCCCACTGGAATGAGTCTCAACGCCAAACCTTTCTTTTAAATGAACTCCAAAGCCCCAGGCCCTTGTTGCCCCGGCACTGGGAGCCATCAGCTCCGGTAAAAGAGGTGATTGATACGTGCAAGGCTATTGCCAGTGAGGGGCCGGGCGCACTGGGGCCTTATATTATTTCCATGGCCACCGACCCGTCAGATGTCCTGGCTGTGGCACTGCTTCTGAAAGAGTGTGGTGTCACTTTTGATATGCCTGTCGCTCCCTTGTTTGAAACACTCAGTGATCTGGATAATGCGGAAAACTGCATAAAGACACTCCTGTCACTGCCCTGGTATCGGGGTTATTGCCGTAACCAGCAAATGGTGATGATCGGGTATTCTGATTCCGCCAAAGATGCGGGATGGATTGCTGCCGCGTGGGCGCAATACCGTGCCATGGAATCGTTAACGACACTGTGTGAGAAAAACGAGATCCACCTGACATTATTCCATGGTCGGGGGGGAACCATTGGTCGGGGCGGTGGCCCTGCCCATGCGGCAATCCTCTCTCAGCCTCCAGGTTCCGTCAATGGGCGTTTACGTGTCACCGAACAGGGTGAAATGATTCGTTTCAAGTTTGGCTTTCCCCGGGTTGCTGTTCAAAGTCTGCTGCTTTACACCAGCGCGGCACTGGAGGCGACACTTCTGCCGCCACCCGCGCCCAAAAAACAGTGGCGTGAGGTAATGGGGCAATTAGCTGACGATTCACTGGCCGTTTACCGGGGGGTTGTTCGTGACGAACCCAATTTTGTGTCTTACTTCAGAGCCGTCACGCCTGAACAGGAGCTTGCCAAGCTCCCGCTGGGCTCTCGCCCTGCCAAGCGTCGGCCCGAAGGCGGTATAGAAAGCCTCAGGGCCATTCCATGGATCTTTGCCTGGACGCAGAACCGACTGATGTTGCCCACATGGTTAGGCAGCGGTGTTGCCCTGCAAAAAGCCCTGAACAATCATCAACGCGCCGTATTAAAGGACATGATGACACAATGGCCGTTTTTCCGGGCGCGCATGGAAATGCTGGAAATGGTCTTTATGAAAGCGGAGCCACGGTTGGTGAAGTTTTATGAAGAGCGACTTGTTCCTGAAACCTTTCACCCCCTGGGCGAAAAACTGCGGAACATGTTAAACGATGCGATAAAAGTGACGCTTGACCTGAAAGAAGGCAAGCCCTTAATGTCGGGCCAGCCCCACTCAAGGGAAGCCATAAGGTTACGCAACCCTTATACAGACCCGTTGAACTTCCTGCAAGCTGAACTCCTTCAGCGGGTGAGGGCTCAACGACAAGGTAGCGTGGGCGCGGACCTGGAGCAGGCATTGATGATTACTATGGCCGGGATCGCGGCAGGCATGCGAAATACCGGGTAGCCTCTGTTACGCCTGTTTCTCGTCTGTGTGTATAATCATTGGAAGGCTTGGCTATTGTTACTGCGGTTGTGGTAGCGGTACAACGTTTAAGACGCCTTCCATGGGCGTTTTTTACGTTATCTGTAACATGATAATTATTACTCCTTGATACAGTAAACTTTTTTATGACTGATTTTTTAAATCCGAAAGCCCCGGGACAGTGGTGGCGACAACTGTCAAACGCTGAGAAAGGAACCGTTTCTCTCTGGGTCATCATTGCCCTGTGGATGGTCGTCAAAAGTTATACCAGTACCACCACCAGTACCGTGTCGGATGAGTATACATTAGGTGCTGCCCGCTGGCTGGCCGGGGACGATTTATACGCGGGCGCGAATGGTTTTTTGTATTTGCCGCAGTTTGCTTTCTTATACAGTATTTTTTCGCTTTTTCCCTTATGGGTATCGGAGGCGTTATGGCGCCTGACACAACTGACTGTCATGCTCTTTGGACTGGTTTCCTTTGCCCGCTTGATGCGAGCCCCCGGTGAAAAAAGCTTTGTGCCATTATTATCACTGGCTGTTGTCTGTATCAGTACAGCCAGTTTTCGTAATGGGCAGGCTAATATCATGCTGCTGGGCGTATTGTTACTCAGTACGACAGCCCTGGCACGCTACCGTTGGAATACAGCGGCTGTCTTGATGACCTTTGGGCTGATTGTTAAGCCAACGTTTATTATTTTTTACTTGTTAGCGGGTGCGCTTAACCGGCCCTTATACTGGCGCCTGCCCCTGGGAATTCTGGTGGCTATCACCGTCCCGATGCTGTTCAAAGACGCGGGCTACGTGTGGGAGCAGCATGGCAACTTTGTCGTGATGTTGCAGCAGGCCATTGCCTATGGCGAGGCAGGGCCTAAACTGACCTGGGCGCACCTCTTTGCTATTTTTCCCCAGGTGGCAGGCTTTAGTGTCTCGCCAGAAGTTCAACAGGTCACCCGTCTGGTGATGGCGCCATTAACAGTGGTAGCCGCTTGGTATGCCAGTCAGCGTTATCCCAGGGAAATGGCATGTTACTACGTTTATGCGCTGGCAATTTGTTACCTGATGCTATTTAACCCGCGCAATGAAACGAATGATTATGCCCTGTTGTCCGTGGCTATTGGCTACTGGGTGGCGGTATCAAAGCATCGCTTTCATGCAATAAAATACCATGCCTTTTGCTGGTTTTTTGTGCTGGGCTTTGTCGCATCCAAATTCATTGTGATGTTAACACCGGGCATGTGGGCCTGGTGGAAACCGGTGATGGGTATACTGTTTACGCTCTTTTTATTACAACGCCTGTTTAGCCAGGCTCAGGCCAGGGGGAGTCAGGAAGGATTACAAAAATTCCAGACAAGCCCTCAAGATAAATCAGGGTAGAACCTTCTCTTAGAAGCAATCTTAAAAGTCTGCCCGTAGCGAGGACTGCGATAAATTGGTCTAAAAATTCCTGCTTCTTCATCAAATAGCCTCGCTATTCTCCTCAGAAGCAGAAACTTTATCCTCAATTTCTCGCAATCCTCGCTACGGGCGCTATTCTCGGTCAGGCTCCTAGGCCACAGCCCCCTATACTACAATACAGATATTTGCCCATGGCTGACAAAACAGGGGTCTGTATGCCAGTTTTTTACTGTGACGAATGTTCGTTGAGATTTCATAAGGAAGCTAATTTAAAAGAACACTACCAAAGAACCCATACCCAAGAAAAGCGCTATAAATGCGATGCCTGTGGAGAGTCCTTTAGTAAAAAGATTGATCTGAGTAGACACATGAGAACGCATACTGGAGAAACACTCCATCAATGCCATTTATGTGAGAGGTCCTGTTCGACAAAAAATAATCTTAAAAAACACATCCAACAGGTGCACACTAATCAACGGCCCTATAAATGTCATGTCTGTGGTAAAGGCTTTATAGCCAATAATGTTTTAGAGCAACACTTGAAATCACATGAAAAAGGGACAATTTTCTATTGCCCCGTCTGTCCGACAACGGAATTTAGACGTGGGGATTACTTTGCGGAGCACATGAGTAAATACCACCCTGACCACCCTGGGCATCAATTATCCATGAATTCAGAGACAATCCCTGGTGTTGGCGTGATCAGTAGTGTCTGTCATACGTTAACGTCACAAACGACAGGTGTCGTTACCTCTGTAGCGCAGATAACTTATCCTGCTGGAACAATCATTTATACTCAAACGACAACGGCGGGCAGAGCCACAAGTACAAGCACAAGTACAAGCACAAGGTCATCCACAAGCACAGGTACCGCTCAACCGCTCAACCCGCAACTGGTCGCGGTAACGGAAACGGTTTCACAAGAATCAGGCGCTGTTTCATGTGCTCAGCATACAGAACCTGTAGAGTTAGATCTTAAGGATATTCTGGATAGTAACACCAGGGGATTTTCCAGTTGGCAAGACGATCCTGAGAAGTGGGTTTAGTGGTTATTGTGCTGACAAGTCAGTGGTGGGCTATGCCAGAGGATTTGGTTGGAAAGACACTCTCTGGCAGTCTCATTACTCATTGTGTTCAGAGAAAAACACCCCTGATTCCCTCTGAACTGAAAGCCACGACCACTTCTGGACCATAAGTTCTGTTAAGGTGTATCGCGTTGAAAGAAAAATGTTCCCATAGGGAAAGGGTTTAACGTATGTATGGTTCTCACGATTGGCATAAGTGATTAACTCACTCGCTTCCTTGATAAGCTTGTTAATTTGTATTTCCGAAAGTTCCGCATCAAAGTGAGGCCAGGCGTTATTTAACAAGTCAGTAGCTGGAACATCAGATTGGTTGACTGTCTTATCAAATGTCACTTGCAACATCATCATAAATTTGACAGCTTCCTCTAATTGTATTTTGGGAATGTAAGCGGACATAAATGCGGCTAGCATAAATAAAGATACCACATCTCTATTTTCACCGTATTGAACAGCCTGTTCTTTTAATGATGAAATTTCTTGTGGTTGCAAATCATGCGGAATAAGGTGGGTTAGATGATGCATGATAGAGTCTGGGGTCAATTGTTGTCGCAAAAGTACATAGTGGTGAATTCTATTCTGAAAACCAACTTTGAAAGTGTCAAACTTTGCTTGTAAGTCTGACGGTAACTCGGCGAAACAGAATTCAGCGCAAAATGTTATTACAAAAATTGCAAATAGCTTTTTGAGTAAATTCATTAGCGGTTTTCTATTGTGTATATAACAAAATAAACCATAGATGATTTCCTCGCTACACGCTTTATTTTATTTGACCGAAAAGAGCGTCAAGCCCAGTACTTTTAGTACTAGGAAGGAAAGCTAGGACTCCTAATGTGGTCTATTCTGCTGCTCGATGTATTGCTTGAGGATGCCTATTGGCGCTCCTCCTACTGAACCCGCGAAATAACTCGGACTCCATAAAGCATTTTTCATATATGCAGGTTTTACCAGCTCTGGGTGGTACTGCTTCAACTGCCTGCTAGACACGCCTTTCAGACTATTTACCAGCTTCGATACAGATACCTTTGGTGGGTAGTTAACCAGAAGGTGTACGTGATCTTGCTCTCCATTGAACGCCTCTAGCTCCACTTCAAAGTCAGAACACACGCTTCGGAATATTTTTTCGAGTGTTTTCAGGTGTACGTCTGTAAACACCTTACCTCTGTACTTCGTTATAAAAATCATGTGTGCATGAAGCATAAAGACACATCTTCTACCCTTTCTCAATTCCATTAGACCAATCTTGTAAATAGCCATTTAAGTCTTTATATTAAACTATTATGAGCATTCAGACCA
>NZ_JAVLSP010000096.1:0-14294 GCF_031528575.1 Candidatus Sororendozoicomonas aggregata | reverse complement strand
CTAAAAATTCCTGCTTCTTCATCAAATAGCCCCGCTATTCTCCTCAGAAGCAGAAATTTTTATCCTCAATTTCTCGCAATCCTCGCTAAGGGCGCTATTTTCGGTCAGGCTCCTAGCCTTCAAAGGGCAAGTGACTGGGGTGAACGGACACCCCTAACAAAGTAGCTGTTTGAGAAGGTAGCCGTTTGAGAAGCGACAGGTATAAGGAGGATTTTCAGTAATGATTATTGAGATGATCAACGATCCGTTGAAGAATCTTTTTCAGACAAAGCACGTCACTGATCGCGCTAACACCCGCCGCATGGTAAACAGATCACTGAACCTTTAAGCACAGCAGCTTGATTAACCAGCTTGATTAACGTTGTGGCGTAACTGCTGTCTCGAACGCAGAGTTAAAATAAATAATTGAAATTAAGAGCAAGGGTATCAGCGTTATTTCCCGGCATAAAGTTTCCAGCATACTCAACACCAACACTCACGTTATTATCTACACCTGTCGCACACCTGACACCAACACCTGCTGTCAGCCGTGTTTTCCGGTATCTCATCCCCCTGCGCTTCTCTATATCCACCGGGTTTGCTACGGTGATATTGTAAGTGTGAGCACCGCAATCATTGTACCTCGCCAACCAGGCTTCTGGCATCAGCCTACCCCTGGGCAGCGAAATTTCACCGCTCAACCTGGCACCAAAGCCAAACTCTACAAACTGCCTACTCTTTATCTTAATACGGGTGTTGATACTATTAATGTCAATATCATCCAGATCAACATTCACCAAGTTAAGCACCGCTTTTGGTTGGAGCGCCCATTGCCCATTTAATGGAAAGTTATACCCGCTGCCGATCATCAGCCCCCAGGTATTACTATTCACCGATAATTTACGTCGAATGCCGTTAACCAGTGGCTTGTAATCGTGGTTGCCATGGGTGTAACCCAGTATGCCAATGGCAAACCAATCACCTGACTGCCAACTTGTGTAAAGGCTCACGCCGTGGTGATCACCTCGGCAAGACTCAGCAGCACCTTTCGTGTTCAGTGTTGTTTTTAGCCCGCTAAAAGCTGCCCCCAGTGCCCACTGCCTGTTAATCTCCGCATCCAGACCAAAGGTCACACCATCAACTCGCCCAGTAAATCCGTTCAGATCTTCTCGGGCATTCTGACGACAGTTACCATGGACGTATCGTCCCCAGAAGCCATTGGCTTGTGGTAAATCCCCGGTTGCTACCCCAGAAGGTGAGGCACTCAAACGGCCGCGAATATGCCTGTTGATTGACTCCATCATATAAACACCCTGATTCTGAATCGCACCGTTTTGCAACAAATGGGTCGAAACCTTATTAATACCGGGCTTTGGCCTCTGTGTCAGCCCAGCAGAAACTGATTCAACAAAGCTATCCCCCCCTTCTGAAAGAGTGTCCGGTAACTCACTTAAAGGTACTGCCTTTTCACTACTGCCTTTTTCTTCACTATCGCTGTCTGACAACCAGTTAAGCACCTTTTCGTGTGAGGACTGGATTTCCTCAGGCACACTGCTCAGTTTAACAAGGCCTTCCGCATGCTCCCCGGAAACCTGATCTTCATACCGTTGATTCGTAGCCCCATCACCTAACAAAACTGATGAGACAGGCGTAGATATTAACGGGACATTATTATCGTCCACAGGCCGAAAAAGAGGTGACGTCGCAGTAGAAGCTGCTTCTGAAGCACAGGAGGACGTAGCAGAGGAAAAACTACGACGACGCACATACCGTTTTCCCTTACCAGCGCTCGGAGAGGACACAGACCAAAAGGTGACTGGCATTTCCTTTTTCTCCTCAGGAGCCTCGTTAGCTGCATTCTGTGACTGTATCAGGTTCTGTTCAGGATGATCATCGAAATCAAGCCCATCAAACGATTCACCAGAATCAGCCTGTGAGGCGCTGCCTGATTTCACACAACAATCCGCAACGTCACACTGCTCTTGATGTTTATAATGACTTGGGTCATAGATCTGACTTGTATTCCAACTTAACGTGGCCAATCTGTTCTTTAATTGCTTATTTAATTCTTTTTGCTCTATAACAGCGTGTTCACTTCTGCCACTGATCGTTTGTTGTATACATCTGTCACCCTCTCCATGACGTTTTTCTACCCTTAAGGTTCTTATGGTTTGTTCACTTTTTCGTCCAACTTTTCGTCCAACATAGACTGAGCTTCCACAAGAACCCGAAGAGCTTGAAGACCCATTTTCCTCACCATCTGAACTTTCTGCACAATTGGGGTCCTGTTCCCTGCCTGTACTACCTGCAGTGGAGGAAAGGTTTTCATCTGCGTGATGAAACTCTGCCCCTATATCTTTTACGGTTTTCGCGTGTAACGGCACCCGCCTGGTGGAATAAACAGACTGTGCTGGCTTTAATACGGGTTTTTCCGGCTGATCGCACACCTCGGAAACATCGGGAGGTTCGTGATCATCCTCTATATCGAGTGATTTTGGGGTTACAGAGCCATCAGAAAGCGTTACTGAAGAGCTTGAGCTTGTCAGGCTTTCATCCGATCCATACCTCCCTGCTGATGCAGAAAGCATTGCATTAATTTCGGTATAAATAGAATTAATTGAACTTAACTGCGACACTAACTCTTCAGACTCTGTATTAGCCTTATAGACATTATTGAGACCTTCTTCAAAACTCTGAAGAGACTTGGAAAACTTTTTGTTATCTTCTTTAAACGCCTGAATAAATTTTTCTATCCCCTCAGCCCCTGCCCCAATCTCTGACAACTCCCCATCAGTCTGATGGACATTACCTTCGTCAAAACTCCGAAGAGATCCCAATAACTCTTTGTTATCCTCTTTATACGCCTGAATACATTCTTCTACCTCCCTGTTCTCGTCTTCAAGCTCCCGAATAACCTGGTTCACCCTATCCGCATCAACAAGATTATGATTACCGGTACCGATAACAGATAAATCAGATAGTGAACCCGGCATTAACGACTGTACTTCAGTTAATGACCGCTGACTTTTGTCCCCCTCCATGAAACAGGGCAGCCCATCACCCATCGGGTGAGTTTGTTCCCGTGCATCAACAGACGTGTTCAGGGAGTGACCTTCTTTTGATGGTTCAATGAGTTTTTCAGTAGACCCGACGGCAGCAGCGCCGTTAAAATGCTGAGATCGTGACGTGCTTTGTTCTGACACTGCCCCAGAATCATCAACCTCTGAAGGCTGAGATTCATCGGGGTGACCTGAGGTCGCAGTATATTGTTGAGTATCACTATCACTATCTCTGTCACTATCACTATCACCAACAGGCAAGGCAAAAAGTGATAAAGACAAGCCGACCAATATTACCATCGTAAAAAAACAAAACCAAAGTCGTGTTTTAAAGAAATACGGTAATATATTCATAGTTCACCTTTACTTTAATACGCCATTATTTGGACGCGATACCAATGACCTTTTTCTAACTACTCCCGTAATGAACATGGCAAGTTCGATATAAGAACACGGCAAAAAAACGAGTAAGACCCACCATTGCAAAGAGACTCAACACAGGGCTGAGCTTCAGATTGACAGCACAATAGAGCGCGATAGCGCAGTTAAAATAGGCCATCGGTAACCTTAGCGCCTGAAACTATTGGGTCTTAGTGAACATGAATGGTCACTCTTATTTACCGGTTCTACCGTCACACAATCATTTTCTGGTGATGATTCATTGGTTGAAAACCATTAATGTTAAACAGGTACGGAATCAGTTAGGCTATTTTTACTCGTATAGTCCCTTTTATGCTGCTTCACCTGAGAGGCAGCCTTAAAAGGCCAGAGGAGTTTATATTTCAAAAACCTGAACCCCTCCCTGCTTCTGATAACCACCTTCACCTGACGAAGTCATCACTGAAAAGGCCATAAAATCAGACGCGAAAATTTGATAAAATCAGCCGATATTTTCACATCAGATTAAAAAATAAACCATCAAGGTTTCTTTTTTAAAAACAGACAAAAGAAAATAGCCGATTACATCAAAAATGCAAATTAGCCAAGTGTCTTGAAAGCCTTTTCAAGCCGTTTTCCTTCTTTTTTGGAGACACCGCCCAATACAGAAATGGCATAACGAAGGCGGGCCCGAGTCATATCAGGACCTAGAATTTTCATAGACTCCATCACTGACCAGGAGTTTGGCGTACCGGCTATGGCCACAAAAATGGGATGATTAAAATCAGACAACTTATACCCCATGGCGTTAGCCAACTTCTTGATAGCGTCAAAAAGATTGTTCTTGTTCCATTCACGCTGCTGCTCCAGTCGCCACAAGGTGAACTGCAAGACCTGCTTTACTTCAGCCTCACTGAGCTTTTTATGGGCAAAATCATCGGCACTGAGATTGAGCATACCAGCATAGAGAAAACTCACCATGGGGACAAAATCACCGAGGGTTTCCACCCGCTCTTTGGCAAGGGGAAGATACTGCATCATATGCTCTTTATTTAACAACCAATGATTCAAGCGCTGAGCGAAATCATCAACAGTCAGGTTTTCACGTATCCAACTGGCATTGAGCCAAGACAGTTTTTCCTGGTCAAAAACCGGGCCACCGAGGGAGACACGGGTAATATCAAACGCTTCGAGCATATCATCAAGGCTGAATTTTTCCCGTTCATCAGGCATGGACCACCCCATTCGCCCGAGATAATTCACCAACGCTTCTGGCAGGTAACCGGCATCCCGGTAGTAGGTGATGCTGGTAGGATTTTTGCGCTTGGAGAGTTTGCTCTTGTCGGGGTTTCGTAACAGGGGCATATGGCAGAGCACCGGCATATCCCAGCCAAAGTATTGATAAAGCAGTTTGTGCTTGGGTGCCGAATTGATCCATTCCTCACCCCGGATCACATGGGTGATGCCCATCAAGTGGTCATCCACCACATTGGCCAAATGGTAAGTGGGCATGCCATCAGCTTTGACCAGTATCTGCATGTCTATTTGCGACCAGTCGATCTCTATGGTGCCCCGAAGCATATCATCAATGACACAGGTTCCTTGTTCAGGCACTTTCATCCGCAGCACATGGGACTCGCCGGCCGCCAGTTTACCCTTTACTTCCTGTTCTGAAAGGTGCTGACAGTGACCGTCATAACCGGGCGTTTGCTTGTTGGCCATTTGTTCAGCACGCAAGGCATCAAGCCGTTCAGAAGAACAAAAACAATGAAAGGCATGCCCTTTATCCAACAGAATCTGGGCATGCTCAGCATACACGTCACCCCGTTCGCTCTGGCGATAAGGTCCGTAATCTCCCCCCACATCGGGCCCTTCATCCCAGTCCAGCCCCAGCCAACGCAGGGAGTCCAGAATCTGCTGCTCAGAGGCTGCGGTACCGCGCACCTGATCAGTATCTTCAATGCGCAAAATAAATTGCCCCCCCTGACTTTTGGCAAAGATCCGGTTAAACAGGGCAATATAGGCTGTGCCAACATGAGGGTCGCCAGTGGGAGAGGGAGCAACACGGGTACGAATAGTCATAGCTACAATCTGATAGATGGAAAAGACAGGGCATTTGGGCGTATTTCTCAAGCTATGTCTTAAAAGACTTATCGAATACGTTCTAACAAGTGCTTTTATTTTTCATTCGCTTTACAATCGCACAAAGTTTCGAAAAAAACAGCTGATTGTACTATGTCAGACCAATTTATCAAATCCAAGGCTGCCATTGCCTGGAAAGCGGGCGAACCCCTTGCTATTGACGTCGTTGATGTCATGTTACCAAAGGCTGGCGAAGTGCTGGTGCGCATTATAGCCACTGGTGTTTGTCATACCGATGCTTACACCTTGTCAGGTGATGATCCTGAGGGGGTTTTCCCAGCCATTTTAGGGCATGAGGGTGGCGGTGTGGTTGAGAGGATCGGAGCGGGCGTGACCAGCGTCGCTGTTGGTGATCATGTTATTCCACTGTACACGCCTGAATGCGGTGAATGTAAGTTTTGCCGCTCAGGAAAAACCAACTTGTGCCAAAAAATTCGCGAAACCCAAGGCAGGGGCGTTATGCCTGATGGCACGACGCGTTTTTATAAAGATGGGCAGCCAATTTATCACTATATGGGTTGTTCAACCTTTTCTGAATATACTGTGTTACCTGAAATTTCCCTGGCAAAAGTCAATAAAGCCGCACCATTAGACGAAGTCTGCCTGCTCGGTTGTGGGGTCACCACCGGAATGGGGGCCGTGCTAAAAACAGCTAAGGTGCAAAAAGGCGACACAGTTGCCATCTTTGGTTTAGGCGGGATTGGGCTTTCTGCCGTTATTGGCGCGGTGATGGCCGGTGCCAGCCGTATTATAGGCGTCGATATCAATGAATCTAAATTCAGCCTTGCCAAAAAATCAGGCGCGACGGATTGTATTAACCCCAATCATTTTGACAAGCCCATTGAAGAGGTTATTGTTGAGATGACCGATGGCGGCGTTGACTTTTCCTTTGAATGCATAGGCAACGTCAATGTTATGCGCTCTGCCCTTGAGTGCTGCCATAAAGGGTGGGGAGAATCGGTGATCATTGGCGTTGCCGGTGCCGGCCAGGAAATTTCAACACGTCCCTTTCAACTAGTCACAGGTCGTGTATGGCGTGGCACTGCCTTTGGTGGCGTGAAAGGGCGCACGGAATTACCGCAAATTGTTGAAGATTATCTGGCCGGCAAATTTAGCCTTAATGATTTTATTACCCACACCATGAGCCTTGATAACATCAACGACGCCTTTGCATTGATGCACAAAGGCGAAAGTATTCGTTCTGTCATCCATTATCAAGGAGAATAACCGGCTGGTTACGCTCCTTCATCAAGGCTCCTGGGAGCCTTATGCCTTGGGGCGGATTTTTAAGGTCACGGGCTTTTTAGTATTGAGGGCAACCCCTTTGACCTCGGCTTTATAGTCTGCCTTGAGGGCATCCCCGCTTAAGGTAATCAGGGCAGCAATATCCACCGAAGACACATCACTGAAAGAACGCCCCCCCATCATCATAGCGGACGTATCATCAAGAACAATCTCTGCTGGCAACTCACCCACCGTCGTTGGCACGGCAGCTAATGGCGGCGTATTGCTCACCCCGCTTTCCCGGGCAAAGACGATCACCCGGGTGCTGGCAGGTAACGATGTTAGCTCAGGGGCAATAGCCACTTTAACAGTGACCTGCGGCAGGTTATCGCCGCGCATTTTGCGGGCCTCGTAAATACCCGATGCCAGCGCCCGACGTGCCTGCGGGTCCTGCTCATTGACCAGTGCCGCCTGCCAGGCTTTCACCGCCTCGGTGTATTGCTGCTGCTCAAATGCATCAATGCCTTTCAAGCCAAGGGCTGTGGTATTTCCAGGATCAGATGCCAGAGATTCATTATAGAGACGGCGAACTTCTGCATCCACCGAACGATCATTCACCAGAAAAACCACCTGGGCTAACTGTGCCGATATTTGTGCATGGGGTCCGGTAATACCATAAAGCTTACGGAATGCCGTGACGGCATCTTTCAGTCTGCCAGCGGACAGATAATGACTGCCCAGCAAATACAATGCCTGATCATTGTTGGGATCTTCCTCTGCCCACCGCTCAATACCTGCTGTCACAGCATCATAGGAAACATTGGGGTTTTGCAGTAACTGAAAAACCCTCAACTCTGTTTTCGCGCCCAACTGGTTATACAGGATAAGCGTCACTACAGGTATAAGGACAGCCAAACAAAGGGCAACTGCCAACCCTGAGCTGACAAATGCTGGTTTTTTTGTATTTTCAGGTAATGCGGTGTCTCCGAGCAGCTTCTGCTTCAGTTCAGTTTTCTGCTGTTCAGCTTCGGCTTGTGGCAACACCCCATCAGCTACACGCTGCTCCATGTCAACGAGCTGCTCACGGTAACTGGCTACATTCTCCTGCTGTTGTTTATCCAGCCCGGCCGCTTCAACCTGCTGTTTATCAATACGGGATACCAGAGGCAATACCACCAACGCAACGGCAATAACAACCAAACCTGTTACTAACACCCATGCTATCATGGTTGCTGCCTCCCTTTGTTTTTGTCTAAAAGACTATCCAGTGTTTCTTGCTCCTGTGACGTTAACGGTACTGTTGACACATGCTCCCTGGTCATGCGGCGGTGATGCTTGATTATCATAATCAAAACCAGTAACCCCAATAACAGCAGCACAACCGGGCCAAACCATAAGATCACTGTCTTTTTATCAAGACGGGGCTTGTATAAAATGAAATCACCGTAACGGGCCAGCATAAAATCAATCACCTGCTGGTCATCGTCACCGGCCAGCACCATACGGTGTACTGTCTGTCGGAGATCCTGGGCAATGGGCGCGTTGGAGTCAGCAATAGACTGGTTCTGACATTTAGGACAACGCAGCTCAGTGATCAATTTAAAAAAACGGGCTTCTTGCTCGGGCGTATCAAAGGTATAGCTGCCGATCACCGCAAAAGCAGACGTACTCAGCAATGCAAACAGCACAGCAACTAACGAACGATAAAAATACTTCATAGGCTCCTGCCACCATGCTGTTCATGCAGCAATTGCTCATAGCGGGGCTTCAAGTCATTGTTCCAGACGTTATCATTAACAATGCCCGTATGCTTGTAACGGATGATGCCATCAGCGTCGATCAGGTAGGTTTCTGGCGCGCCATAGACACCAAGGTTAACCCCCAGGGTGCCGTCACTGTCGTTAATACTGAACAGGTATGGATCACCCAGTGCCTGTAACCACTTAATGGCTTTGTCACGGTCATCCTTATAGTTCACCCCATAAACAGGGATACCCTGATTGGCCAACGTCATCAGAAAAGGATGCTCTACCTTACAGCTGATACACCATGTCGCCCAGACATTCAACAGCGCCACCTTCCCTTTCAACTCTTCAACCGTCACCACACGTTCGGGGGTTTCAATCGTCGCCAGAGTGAACTCAGGCAACGGTTTGTTCAGTAACGGGGAAGGCAGGGCATCCGTCCTGTCCCGAAATAATCCCACATACAACAAGGCACTTAGCCCCAGGAACAAGATCAGCGGTACAAATAATTGCCAGCGTTTCATACGCTTTCCCCCGCAATAACCTTTGCCACTCCATCCGACGACTTGCGCCTGGCTGTTAACCGCTGCTTCACCTTTATCCGGTAGCGTTTATCCGTGACCGCCAACAAGCCGCCCAGTGCCATGAATATCGCCCCTAACCAAATCCACCGAACAAAAGGTTTAACGTACACGCTTAATGCCCAGCTGCCCGAACCATCCAGATCTTCACCCAGCGCGACATAGAGATCCCGGGTAAAACCGGCGTCTATTGCCGTCTCTGTCATCGGCATTCCCTGCGCCTCGAAGACCCTTTTTTCCGGGTGCATGACAGCAATGCGCTGATTGTCTTTAAACGCGGTTACCGTACCGTAATTTGAATAATAGTTAGGTCCCTTTTTCTGCTGAACCCCCTCCAGGCGAAACGTGTATTGACCCAAAGCAACCGTATCACCAGCGCTGACACGAACATGCTTTTGCTCACTGTATCCTGTGCTGATGGCAACACCCACAAAGGTAACCGCCAGCCCAAAGTGGGCAAGGTGCATACCATAGTAGGCACGATGCAAACGCTTGAGGCCCTTTATCAAGCCTGCATTACGTGTTTTGTTAACAATATCACGCACCATGGTCAGCCCTATCCAGGCCACTAACCCTATGGCCAGCGCTTCACTGATCAGAAAGCGGTTGCCGTATAAAAAGCTAAAGGCCACGCCCGCGACAATACTTGCCAGAAGTATCCAGCGAACCTGACCCACCAGCCAGCGTATTGAGCCACTTTTCCAATTTACCAGAACACCGATACCCATTGCCAATGCCAGCAACATGGCCATAGGCACAAACAGCGCATTAAAGTACGGTGGACCTACGGAAATCATTCCCATATCCAAAGATTCAAGCAGCAAGGGAAAAAGGGTACCAAGGAGGACTGTCGCGGCACTGACAGCCAGCAGAATATTGTTCAGCAATAACAGCGTTTCTTTTGACAACCAGTTGAAGCTGATACGTCCTTTAACGTCTGGCGCCCTGAAAGCAAACAAGGTCAATGAACAACCGACAACGGTGAGTAGATAAATCAGAATAAAAAGGCCGCGCTCAGGATCATTAGCAAAAGCGTGCACTGACGTTAATACGCCAGAGCGCACCAGGAAGGTACCAAGCAAACTGAGGGAAAAGGTAAAGATAGCCAGTAGCAGCGTCCAGCTCTTAAACAAGCCTCGTTTTTCCGTGACCGCCAGTGAGTGCATTAACGCTGTCCCGACCAGCCAGGGAATCAACGATGCATTTTCAACCGGATCCCAAAACCACCAGCCACCCCAGCCAAGCTCATAGTAGGCCCACCAGCTACCCAGGGCAATCCCCAGCGTCAAAAAACACCAGGCAATGGTCGTCCATGGACGAGCCCAGCGTGCCCAGGCACTGTCCAGTTGACCGCCCAGAAGCGCGGCAATGGCAAAGGCAAAAGCCACCGCAAAGCCGACATACCCCATATACAGCATGGGTGGATGGACAATCAGGCCAAAATCCTGCAACAAGGGGTTCAAGTCAACCCCGTCTGCCGGGGGAAACGGCAGTAATCGCGCGAAGGGATTAGAGGTCAGCAGCGTAAATAGCAAGAACCCCACAGACACCATGCCCATCACTGCCAGCACCCGTGATAACAGCACCAGGGGTAATTTATCACTGTTTAGGGCAACAGCGACCATCCATCCGGCAAGAATCAACACCCACAACAGCAGTGAGCCTTCATGCCCACCCCAGGTAGCACTGAACTTATACTGGACAGGCAGCAGGCTGTTAGAATTCTGCGCGACATAGGCCAGAGAAAAATCATCATTTAAAAACGCCCAGACCAGACAAGCAAAAGCATAAAAAATCAGCGCAAACTGACCATAGACTAACGGGCGACCTTGCTTCATCCAACGGATGTTACCGGTATAACTTCCCACCAACGGCATGACCGATAACACCACCGACAGGCACAAGGCCAGTATTAATGCAATTAACCCTGATTCCGGTATCATTCTCCGTACTCCTGCGTTTTCCCTGTCACTCCACCTGCCTTACCTCCTGCGTGCGCTTCATCGATGGCTTTTTGAACCTCCCGAGGCATATAGTTTTCGTCGTGTTTCGCCAGAATTTCTTCTGCGACAAAATCTCCCTGTTGATTCAACTGGCCTAAAGCAATAATCCCCTGTCCCTCCTTAAACAAGTCTGGCAAGATACCGTCGTAATAAACATTGACCTGGGCAGCACCGTCGCTAATGGTAAACGTTACCTTCAGGCTGGAAGGGTCACGTTTAAACGACCCCTGCACGACAAGCCCTCCCCCACGAATCTTTTTCCCAACGGGCGCTTCTCCCTGCGCTATCTGTAATGGAGAGTAGTAATGATTGATGTTTTCACGAAGGGCAAATAAGGCTAACGTAACAGCAATACCGACACCTGCGACCAACAGGACTACTAAAATCAACCGTTGTTTTCTCATCGCATTCATAGTTAATACTCTACCTGCTCAACCACGCCTGGTTTTTGTAAATCTTTCCGCGCACTACAAGTCGCGTTTACTTTCTGTTTTTGACGATCATCCAACCTGGCTTGACGCTGGAGTTGCACGACCAGTTTTCTTCGGGCAATGACAGGTGTTAATAAATTATATAAAACAATCAATAAGGCCACCCCGTAGGCAGACCACACATAAACACCGTGGCCTTCCATGACAATAAAATCTGATAACGTATTAAAAACCATACCCCTACCGAACCCTTAAATTCAGGCCCGCCTCCCCTGCTACTTACTCATCAATCGACGTACCCAACCCGTGCGCCGCTCACGGGATAAAATTTCTACCCGAAGACGTTTAACAAACACCAAGATAAAAAACAGGTAAAACCCGACGATCGATAGCAGCAGCGGTATCAGCATTTCCAGGGCCATGGACGGTTTTTCTGTAATGGTTAACGTGGCCCCCTGGTGCAATGTGTTCCACCATTGCACAGAGTATTTAATAATGGGAATATTGACGACACCTACCAGCGCAAGAATAGCGCAGGCCCTTGCCGCTACCTGACCGTTCATGGCGCTGCGCAGAGCGGTCAGACCTATATATAAAAACAGCAGAATAAGCATGGATGTCAGCCGGGCATCCCATACCCACCA
This sequence comes from Candidatus Sororendozoicomonas aggregata, assembly GCF_031528575.1. Lineage (NCBI taxonomy): Bacteria > Pseudomonadati > Pseudomonadota > Gammaproteobacteria > Oceanospirillales > Endozoicomonadaceae > Candidatus Sororendozoicomonas > Candidatus Sororendozoicomonas aggregata. The sequence goes on along the minus strand of NZ_JAVLSP010000096.1, from coordinate 2,108 downwards.
GGTGCCCCATGTGGGTTTACCCCATACGGCACCGGTAAATAGCGCCAGTACAGTAAATGAGGCGCCAACAGGTGCCATCGCGGCGTGGGCCATATCCGCCAGTTTCATTTTCCATACCAACTGGATTGCTGCGGTCACAGCAATCATCACATAGATGGCCTGCGCCAGAAAAGCAGAAGGGACATGAATAAAGATGATTCGGTAACTATTACCCTGCAAATAGTCAGGTGGCGCAAAGGCAAGCCCCCACGCCAGGCCAGTCAATAAAAAAATGACTGTCGCTACACTCAGCCAGGGCATCCATTTCCCACTAATTTCGTAGAACCACTTGGGTGATCCTAACTTATGAAAAAATGTCCATCGCATTGTCTTGCCTTCAACCCTGATACCCAACATGGGCCCTTAAAAACGTCAACTGTTTACTGTATCCAAACTGCTTAAACCCGCAGTATTTTTTTGCGTTATTTTTCAATCACCAGCCAGTCTTAATGCACCCGCTACAGCCAGCGGAACCAGACAAAGCCCCAGCACTAGAAAAGTCGCGAGCCACAGCAGGTGGCCACTGTAGGGCATGCCATCAGCTGCTGCCTGAATACTCCCTGTGCCAAAAATCAATACCGGGATGTAAAGGGGTAAAGAGATGAGCGTTATCAGTAGCCCACCCTGTTGTATCCTGACGGTTAAAGCGGCACTAATCGCTCCTGCCAAACTGAGCAGCGGCGTACCCAGCAATAAGCTCAACACCAATGCCCACAGCGCTTCAGAGGGCAAAAACAACATAATGCCTAACAACGGTGCTACCAGTGTCAACAAGAATCCGGTCGTTAACCAGTGTGCCAGCACTTTAGCCAACACCAGCACGGGTAATGAGTGAGGCGAGAGCAGCAGCTGCTCAAGGGAACCATCCCGTTGATCGCTTTTGAACAATCGGTCCAGAGATAGCAGCACTGAAAGCAGGGCGCCTACCCAAATAACACCGCCTGCAATAAGCGACAGCATGTGACTTTCCGGGCTGATACCCAGGGGGAACAACGCCGCAACCATCAGAAAAAAAGCCAAAGGGTTCATGGCCTGACCGGGCGACCTGATGACACCTTTGAGCTCTCTTTTCAACAGCGCGGAAAACGCCCGACGAAGGCTGAATGACTCAAGTGGGCGCTGCTCAGTCGTCATAACCACTATCCCCGGAAAACGCTTCGAGCTGCAATGTTTTTAACGAAGGCAACGTCAAAGGTTGGTGGCTGGTAAGCAGTGTCATTCCCTGCTGCCCGGCATGGGCTGAAATCAACGTCTCCAGCCAGGCTACGCCATCAACATCCAACGCCGTGAAAGGCTCATCCAAAATCCATAATGCTGCCTCACTCACCAGCAAGCTGGCCAATGCTACGCGACGTTGTTGACCGGCAGACAAGTGATAACAAGGGAGCGTTTCATAGCCTTGAAGACCGGCTCTGGCCAGGGCCTCAGTGTATGGCAACAACGCTTGTTTACCTGACAAGTGATGCCGCCAGGTTAAGTTTTCCAGGGGGGTCAGCGCCAGTTTTATACCACTGTTATGACCAAGAAAGACCGTTGCCAGGCGAAAATCCGCAGCACCTTCAGGTAACAGGACGCCACGCCAACGAATCTCACCGGAAAAGTCATGTGAAAGACCGGCCAGCACTTTTAGCAGTGTGGTTTTCCCCGCACCATTGGCTCCTTTAATTTGAAGCGTTTCGCCCGGGTTCAGATTAAAAGTGAGGTTAGCGAAAAGGACTCTGTCATCTCGCTCGGCCTCTATATCAACAACATTGAGCAAGCCACCATCCCTGCCTTTAAAATGATCTCAATAGAAGCGGCCATTATATCAAATAGTCAAATAATTATAATTATGTATAAATCACACCACCGTAAACACTTGTCGCTTAAAAAGCCCATCAACCTTTGACTTACAAGCCCTACAAGCCTTACAACGCATGCCAACAACAATAAAAATTCAGTGAAAATAACGCAACAAAAACCAAGGGCTGAGCTGGATTCAAGCAATAAGTGCAACAGACTTCCCAGTGTAGACCTCAAGCGGTGTTAATCCACCAAGAACCTTGCGAGGCATGCTATTTATCATAAAC
>NZ_JAVLSP010000095.1:0-14491 GCF_031528575.1 Candidatus Sororendozoicomonas aggregata | reverse complement strand
GAGAATAGCGGGACTATTTGACGAACAAAAGCGACTTTTTAGACCCATTTATCGTAGCCGCAGTAGGAGCATGACGTTTAAGACCGCTTCTCAGGTTCGACTAACTACCAAGCGTCGTTGGTGCCCGTCGCTAATAATTAAAAGCCACAAAGTGCTGATACCTGATCATTTTTGTAAACAGTGTTTAAAATACCCTATCCATAATGCAGAAGCAGATAGCAGGATCTATAGTACAAAAAGGCAGACGGTAAGGAGAGTGTTATGCCAAATGTAAATGAAATCCTTCCAGAGGTTGTCACCGATCAACCCTTGTCCATACAGAGAGGGCATCCCCCCCCTCACCATCAAAGTAATAGCCATTATCCTGAAATACCATTAACTGAATTGAATGATACACGGTGTGTTATCTGCCTGGAAAATTATGAGGCCGGTAACACTGTTGGCAAGCTAAAAGAGTGCAATCATATTTTTCATGAGAATTGTCTATTAGGCTTTCTGGGTGTCCCCAGTATCTACCTGGGCTCTACTGAACCTCACCAAATGTACTCTTATTGCTTGCGAAAAGCAGTAAGAGCGTGTGGTTCATATGTTAACGAGTGGATAGCTTGTTTAACCGGTACTTGTACCCTCTTTCTTTACGATGATATCTATTCATTAAATCTGCATCCGCGTCGAATTGAACTCAGTGCTAGTGATCTCGCGCTGCTTCATAATCCTGAAAATCCCAGATTCCTTGCAGACCACCTCAGGAGTCTAAGATGTTATTATCACTACGGTAATGACGGTAATGGAAACGGCGAATGGTTCGAACAGCGTTGCCGTTATAAAATACCTGCATGCCCCTGTTGCCGTAGACCTTTTGAGGTCAGAGGAAGTTACACGCTCTACCGAATCACCACCGACACCGCAACCAGCCAGGAGTAGTGAGATGTTTTCCAAAAATACCCATCGTCTTTTCTAATTACCGGTAACAGCTTACAAACTGGACGTCAGAGCAATAAAAACGATGAGTAATAGCGTGTTATTGCCAGGAGTTTCAACGCAGGGTTGCCGTTCGTTGGCAACGTAAGGCGCATTTAGAAGAGTCGATTGGTATAATTTCCCGACTTTATCCCATTGGACGGGTAGCAGCGTATACCCATTCGCCAGGCATTTAAAAAACATCAAACTCACCACCTGGCTCACTGTGAGACTGTCACTTTTCGCGCGATGTAAAAGTCCACGAATCAGTTTGTATCCAATGGCTGTATTGCATTGATTGATACATTTGCCGGTGGTAGGCAAATAACCATTGTCAATGGTAGTATGCTTCCTTTTAATTCATACGTCAGGAATTACTGCGTGCCCAGCCCTGTAATAAACCAATTACGACAGCACCTCCCATCTTGCATGATTAAGGATCAATACCGGTTTAGAAACCAGTTACGTCGTTTGTCGTATGATAATCACAAAGGGCTGGAAAACATACAAGCATCAATAGCGGCTTCTCAGGCACAGGCCAGGCGGCGTTCAGCTGCTGTCCCTGAGATCACTTACGACAAAGAATTACCCGTTGCCTCTCGAAAAGAGACTATTATCAATACCCTTCGTGACAACCAGGTGGTGATTATCGCTGGAGAAACGGGGTCTGGAAAAACCACACAATTGCCAAAAATGTGCCTGGACATGGGACGAGGTGTTCTGGGCCTGATTGGTCATACCCAGCCGCGGCGTCTCGCTGCCCGTCAGGTGGCTGCCAGAATAGCAGAAGAGTTAGACGTCCCTGTGGGTGAGCAGGTAGGCTACCAAGTTCGTTTTAATGACCATGTCAGCGATAAGACACTGGTTAAGTTAATGACTGACGGTATTTTACTGGCTGAAATTCAGAATGACCGCTTTTTGCGCCGCTATGACACCCTCATTATTGATGAAGCCCATGAACGCAGTTTAAATATCGATTTTTTGCTGGGTTTTCTTAAACTGCTTCTACCCAAACGGCCTGACCTTAAAGTCATTATCACCTCGGCCACCATTGATGTAGAACGATTCTCCCGGCATTTTAACGGTGCCCCTGTGCTTGAAGTTTCAGGGCGAACCTACCCGGTTACCGTGCATTATCGGCCATTAGAGGGATTAAACCTTGAAAGCCGTGATGCCGATCAACGACTGCAACAGGGCATTTTATCCGCGCTTCAGGAAATTTTTGAACTGGAACGTAGTGGGAAAAGTACACGTTTAGGCGATGTACTGGTCTTTTTAAGCGGTGAACGGGACATTCGAGAAACAGCGCGTTTTCTCAGGGATGCCAGGCTGCCCCATACTGATATTTTACCTTTATATGCTCGTCTAACTGCCGCTGAGCAGAATAAAGTATTTCAGATCCATGCGGGGCGTCGAGTGATTTTGTCAACCAACGTCGCAGAAACATCCCTGACTGTGCCCGGTATTCGTTATGTGATTGACCCGGGTATGGCCAGAATCAGTCGTTACAGTGTCCGCTCGAAGGTTCAGCGTTTACCCGTTGAACCTGTCTCTCAGGCGTCGGCCAACCAGCGTAAAGGGCGTTGCGGTCGGGTGGCGGCCGGGATTTGCTTTCGGCTTTATGCTGAAGAGGACTTTCTGGGGCGCCCGGAATTTACTGATGCCGAGATTCGCCGAACAAACCTTGCTGCGGTTATCTTGCAGATGCTAGGTATGGGACTAACAGATATCGCCCGCTTTCCCTTTGTGGATAAACCCGAAGATAAAGCCATTAACGACGGTTTTAAACTACTGCAAGAACTCGGCGCGGTTAATAATAAACGTGGCTTAACCACTATCGGCAGGCAACTTGGCAAACTCCCCGTTGACCCAAGATTCGGGCGTATGTTGATTGAAGGAGCCAAAAACAACGCGCTTTCTGAATTACTCATTATCATTAGCGCCCTGACCATCCAGGATCCAAGGGAGCGCCCCGCAGATAAGCAACAAAGAGCCGATCAGTGCCATCGGGAATACTACCACGAGGACTCTGATTTTCTGACTTTTGTCAATCTCTGGCAGTCTTATGAAGAGCATCGCCAGGCGCTCTCACAAAACCAACTGAGAAAACATTGTAAGAAACAATTTTTATCCTTTATCCGAATGAGAGAGTGGCGTGATTTGCACCGACAGCTCACCCTGGCCTGTCGTGATTTGTCGTTTCAGTGTAATGAAGAGCCAGCCAGTTATGGCGATGTTCACCGCTCACTGCTGACAGGGCTACTCTCCCACCTGGGCAACAAAGATGATGAGGCCGATTATCTGGGAGCAAGAAACCGGCGCTTTTATCTGTTTCCAGCATCCACACTGCATAAACGCAAACCTAAATGGGTGATGACGGCTGAGCTGGTAGAAACCTCACGCCTGTTTGGCCGGGTAAATGCCAAAATAGATCCTCGCTGGATTGAGCCGCTGGCCCAGGACCTGGTGAAGCGGAACTACTTTGAGCCTCACTGGGAGAAAAAGCGGGCACAGGTAGTGGCCTTTGAACAGGTTACGTTGTATGGCTTGATTATTACTGGCCGTCGACGTGTAAATTTTGATGCAATAGACCCGGTTGTTGCCCGTGAAATTTTCATTCGTGAAGCGTTAGTGGCCGGTGAATACACTTCCAAAGGCTTGTTTTTTTCCCATAACAAAAAGCTGATTGAGGAGGTGGAAAAACTTGAAGATAAAACCCGCCGTCGGGATATTCTGGTTGAGTCTGAAAGGCTGTACGCCTTTTACGATGAGCGCATACCTGCTGAAATTACCAATGGCCCAGGGTTTGAGCGGTGGCGGGTGACTATTGAGCGAGACAAACCACACTGGTTGTGGCTAACCCGCGACTATTTAATACGCCACGATGCAGGGCAGGTGGCTGAAGCGAAGTATCCCGATTGTTTTCGCTGGGAAGGGCTTAAACTGCCATTAACGTATCACTTTGAACCGGGGCACGAGCATGATGGCGTCACCCTTACCGTGCCGGTTCAGGCTTTGCGACTCCTTCCCTTATACCGTTTGCAATGGCTGGTCCCTGGTATGTTATTTGAAAAGTGTGTTGCAATGGTGCGGGCTCTGCCAAAGGCGCTGAGAAAAAACTTTGTGCCTGTGCCTGATTTTGTCCGGGGAGCGTTGGATTCGGTATCGGCCTGTGATATTCCATTGGTAGAAGTGCTGGGTAAACAGTTAACGCGTATGAGTGGCGTGCCTGTTCCAGATGATGCCTGGGATGTTGACCGTATAGACGCCCATTACCGAATGAATATTCGGGTGGTTGATGCCTCTGGTGATACGCTTGCGCAGGGGCGCGACCTTGTGGCGCTGAAAACGCGCTTTGGTCAGTTAGCTGAAGAGAGTTTGCACTCAGAAGATTCAGACCCGCTAGAACAAACGGGACTCAAAGACTGGACATGCGGTGAGCTACCTTTGGAAATGACCCGAGATTATGCGGGACTGACGTTAAAAGTGTATCCAGCCCTGCTCGATCAGGGGGACTCAGTTGCTGTCAAGCTCTTTGATAATGAAGCTCTGGCAGCCTGTGAGCATCGGGCTGGACTGATAAGATTGCTGCGTTTCAGGCTTGTGAACCCACTGAAAATAGCCCTTTCCAACATGAAACTGCTCAAACAAACACAGCTGTTGGCGACAAACCTGTTTAGCCACAAAGCGCTGGAAGATGACCTGTCGTCTTTTCTTGTCGCCGAAACCTTCCTGGCTGAATCGGTAAGACCTGACAGCAAAGCGGCCTTTGATACGTTGATTGAACGTTATCAGGATGGGCTTACCCCCCTGGCAGAGAAAGTCGACCCGTTGCTGAATACTCTTTTTAAAACAGCACAAAGTATTTCCCGACAATTGAAGGCAAAGAATATTCCTTTTGACCGCGCCTTTTCCTTATCAGATATCAAGCAACACCTGAGCTTGCTGATCCATAAGGGTTTTCTTCAGCAAAGTGGGATGAAATGGCTGGTCCACTACCCACGCTACCTCAAAGCCATTGAGATGCGGCTGGATAAACTCCCCGGAAAAGTCAACCAGGATCGTGCCTGGGCAGAAGAATTAAATACCCTGTATACAGGGTATGCGCGCCGTTTGGATGCCCATAAAACCCATAAAATTTTCGATAAAAACCTGACGCATTACCGCTGGATGCTCGAGGAATACCGGGTATCGCTGTTTGCACAACAATTAGGCACGCATTTTCCTGTATCAGACAAGCGTTTGAGAAAATTATGGGCAGATGTCGTAGAGGTTTAAGAAGTGGCAGCATCTTTTACCTTTTGTACAAAGCACCAAACAAATTGTCAAACTCATGGAAATTCTGAAGAGTATTTCCCTATGATGAATAAAAAAATGGAAAATTTGACGTAGTGGTTTTTTATACCTTTAATGAATTAACAAGGGTGTATTAATTTCCAAATATTGTGCCGTTATGTTGTTTTTTTGACTTGATGACAAGGACCGTCGTCATATGGAGATAACTAATCTGGTACTGATCATTGATGATGCGCAACAGCGCCGTCATGATTTAAGCACCGTACTTCAGTTCATGGGATACAGACCTGTCGCTACAGCCTCACGCTTTTGGGAAGAGGCTGTGAAGATGCATCCGGCTGAGCATTTCTGCGCTATTTTCCTGGGGGAGCACCTGGAGGCCGAGCGGTCTCTACAAGCATTACTGGTGAGAGTTCAGCGCTGGAGCGCAGGCATTCCTGCCATACGGGTGGATGAACCTGTGCCTGATACCTTACAGGTGGCGTTTAAACGTCAAATTATTACACGTATTGACTGGCCCTGCTCAAAGTCGTCGTTATTATCGGCACTGCATTTTGGACAGGTATACCGAGAGCAGTGGCGGCAAACCCAACAAGCAGGCACAACGCCTCAGGTTGAGTTATTCCGGGGTTTGGTGGGCAAAGGGGAAAAAATTCGCAATGTCCGCGCAGCCATGGCACAGGTCGCCGATAAAGACGTCAATGTGCTAATTACCGGAGAGTCTGGCACAGGGAAGGAGGTTGTCGCGAGAAACCTTCACCAACACTCCAGTCGAAATGAGGGGCCTTTTGTACCCGTCAACTGTGGTGCTATTCCTGTAGACTTGCTCGAAAGTGAGTTGTTTGGTCATGAAAAAGGCGCCTTCACGGGAGCTGTCGCTAACCGGAAAGGACGCTTTGAATTGGCCCATGGCGGAACATTATTTCTTGATGAAATAGGTGATATGCCACTACACATGCAGGTCAAACTCTTACGGGTTTTACAAGAAAGGGTGTTTGAACGTGTTGGGGGCAGTGAATCCATTGGTATTAATACCCGGGTGATAGCTGCAACTCACAAGAACCTGGAACAAATGATAGCCGAAGGCACCTTCAGGGAAGATTTATACTACCGCTTAAATGTATTCCCCATCGAAATGCCCGCCTTGCGTGATCGTCCAGAAGATGTGCCGTTAATGATCAATGAATTAATCCGGGCTATGGAAAAACAGGGAAGAGGTTCAATACGCCTGAGCTCAGCAGCTATTTTATCTCTCTGTCGTCATGAGTGGCAGGGAAATGTCAGGGAAATGGCTAACCTTCTGGAACGTTTGGCTATTATGTTCCCCTACGGCGTCATTGGTATTCAGGATCTACCCGAAGATTACCGTCATCTGAGCGATACTGAAGAAGGTGATGATGGAGTGACAGACCTCTTTCCAGACAGTATCCAACCAGCAGGAACAGGCAAAGTGGATGATCTTGCAGTGTTACCGGTAGGCGGCATTGACCTGAAAGACTTTTTAACCCGCCTGGAGAAAAGTTTGATTCAACAGGCACTTAATGATTGCAACAATGTCGTTGCCAGAGCGGCAGATAAGCTGAAAATACGCCGAACAACACTGGTGGAAAAAATGAGGAAGTACTGTATGCACCGGTACGAGGAGGCAGCAAAAGAATAACCGCAATAGTACACTCTCAAGCAGTAGGCTAAAACTGTGACTCTTACTCCTGCAACCCTTGTCCCTGAGGGTTGCAAAATTCAAGTGCCATCATCCTGAATTCAGTCGTTGAACGCCGTTTTCTCCATAAGGAATAAGCCCCCTGCAAGTTAAAAGCGGTCAATTACTGAATTCAAGTACGGATTTTAAGGCGTTGTGATAACTTCACTTTTGCCGACTGTAATGATACTAATCAGTTATTCTAACTACAGTATAAATCTCAGGGGAGCCTTATTCTGAAAAATCTTTGCCAGAATAATATGATACAACCAGCACCAAACACCTTTAATAAAAAAATGACGTTTTTTTATTTTATTTTTAAGTTGGTAAAGTTTACGGCAATTATTTGGATAACGCATCGGCATTTTGTTGTCACCATACAGTCTTAGTGTCAAATTATTTTCTGATTGCAAAACGATAAAATGCCAATTTTTTTTATTTCCCTCATTCTCTTTATGAAGCGTCAAATAAACCACAAAATATTTACTCAGCCCTTTTTATTATTTATTTTATAAACAACCAGTTATATATTGCGTGGCTTTTTTTCGGAAAAACTGAAAGATAAAAAAATAATTTTTAAAAATGGCATGGAATTTGATTGATAAAAAGTGATAATCCTTTTTATTAAATGAAGATAAAACTATGACCTCGAAAACAAAGCGTGTTATTGCGATCGCAGGTTGTAAGGGAGGAGTCGGAAAAACATTTGTATCTGTGAACCTTGCAATCGCACTATCTCAGTCAGGACAACGTGTAGTCCTGATGGACGGCAACCTGTCAGTACCGGATATTGGCCCAGCCCTTGGCCTCAACACCAGCGTGGCAGCCACAGGCACAGAATCCACCGATAAACGCTGGGAAGGAGAAATACTCCAGGGTCCTTGTGGCGTTAACATTCTTGCGCCAGCGGATGGTGCCATATGGCGCCAAAGCATTGAAATTAATGATTCTGTGCGTCTTATCAGTAAGTTGGAAGAGTTGGCTACCGCACTGGATATTCTCATCATTGATACGGCTCCGGGTATGGCACCCGACAATGTCACACTGATCCAGGCAGCCGGTGAAGTATTAATTGTTGTTAATCAGGATGTGCTTTCCCTACTTGATGGTGCCCGCCTGATCCGTTTGCTGAATCATGTATACAGTGTTCGTCGGTTTGGCATTGTTGTTAATGCTGTGTCCAGTAAGAAATCAGGATCAGAGCAGTTTGAACGTTTGCAATCCTATCTGAACTATGAAAATCAGATGGTTTTGAGCTTTCTGGGTACGATACCTTTTGACAAAGCTGTTGCTGATACCCTGAATAAACAACAGGCGCTCCTGACCGCTTGCCCCGACTGCCGTGCAGCACGTGCTTTTGGGCGCCTTGCACACCAGATGTCATCAACACCAGTGCCAATGCCAAGGGGGAGTATTGAAATATTTATGCCGACCAAGGTCAAGGAAGGAGCGTAGCCATGTCATTACTTGCGCAGGCGGTACAAAAAAATCAAAAAGTAAAGGATGAACTGATAGAAGAGCATCGACCACTTGTTAAGCGGATAGCGAACCATTTGGCAGCGAGAATGCCAGCGAGCGTGCAGGTTGATGATCTGGTGCAATCCGGCATGATAGGTTTGCTCGAAGCTGCCAGAAAGTATGATGAAACAAAAGGTGCCAGTTTTGAAACTTTTGCAGGTATTCGTATTCGTGGTGCCATGCTGGATGAAATTCGCAAAGGTGACTGGGGGCCGCGATCCGTTTATCGTAATAGCCGCAAAATCAGTGAAGCTGTCCAGAAAGTAGAAGCAAAGCTTGGCAGGGACGCACGTGATTTTGAGGTTGCTGCTGAATTGAATGTTTCTGTTGATGAGTACTATACCATTTTAAGTGACTTACGAGGTTGTCGCTTATTCAGCTTTGAAGAGTTATTTGACAGTGAAGAGTCAAGAATGCAAGCTCGTTCAGGAGATAGGGGGCCTCAGGCCGATATTCATGAGGACAGGTTTAAGCAGGCGCTGGTTGAAGCTATTAATAAACTACCTGAGCGAGAAAAACTGGTATTAATGCTGTACTATGACGAAGAAATGAACTTAAAGGAAATAGGCAAAGTACTTGGTGTAAGTGAGTCAAGAGTTAGTCAGATTCATTCACAGGCGGCTATTCGGTTACGGGCAAAACTATACAGTTGGGTGAAATAATTTAAAAGGGTAATGAATATGTCATTTAACTGTCGTGTGACTAGATGACATTGCTTTGAAGCATTTTTTTTTTGCTTCCTATTATTCCAAGACAAGCAGGAAGTCATCCATATACTTATTAGTATAAATAAATGAAGTTAACCAATGGATGTAGAAGTGATGAAATGGACGTACCTGCTTGCCGCTTTATTTTTTTGTCTCATGCCTGCTGCCGTTAACGCTGAAGAAGCCCCAATGACAATCAAGGGGGTAATTACAATTAACACTCACCAGGCTAAGCTCTTGCATGAGCTAGGCGCGCCTTTTGTGGATGTCAGACCACACTCACAATGGCAGTGGGGGCATGTTGATGGTGCACACAACCTTGACTTAAGAGAAGGTTTTCAACAATTGTTCATCGCCGGCGCGCTGGATAAAAATGCCCCTGTTGTTATATACGGTAACAGCACCTACCATATGCGGGGTGCTATAGCGAGCTATTTGGCAGCCATGTGGGGGTATAAACAGGTTTTCTTTTTCAGGGATGGTTACTTTTCATGGCTGGCACTGGACTACCCTGTGACACTGGTATCTGATAATGATGGATCGCTCCAGGTAACGGTCAACGATTAAAGCTGGATTCAAGCAATAAGTGCAATTGACTTTCCCAGTATACAGGGAGGCATCCAGAAGCAGTACCTAAGACCTGTAACTAACGCCCTTCTATTTTAATGCGTTAACGGCTTGATCAATGCCAGAAAGCGTTAAGGGGAACATGCGGTCGTTCATTAATGCTTTCATCATCTGGATGGACTGACCATACTGCCAATGACTTTCAGGGAGGGGGTTTAACCACACAGCCTTTGAATAAATGTTTAACACCCGTCGTACCCACATTTCGCCGGGTTCTTCGTTCCAATGCTCTACGGAGCCGCCGGGGTAGGCAATCTCATAGGGAGACATAGAGGCATCGCCCACAAAAATAACCTTATAGTCATGGGGATAAGTGTGGAGAATATCGAATGTATTGAGCCGTTCATTATTGCGGCGCACATTATCTTTCCATACGCTTTCATAAAGACAATTATGAAAGTAGAAAAATTCCAGATATTTAAATTCAGCCCGTGCGGCAGAAAATAACTCCTCGCACATTTTTATATGGGGGTCCATTGATCCACCCACATCAAAAAAGAGTAATACTTTGATGGCATTACGTTTTTCTGGCACCATTTTAATGTCCAGAAAACCCCGGTGAGCAGTGGAGCGGATCGTATCGTCTAAATCAAGTTCCGTGGCCTCGCCCTGACGGGCAAATTGACGCAGCTTTCTGAGGGCTAATTTAATAGTGCGGGTGCCGAGTTCGATACTGTCATCAAGATTTTTAAATGCGCGCTTGTCCCAAACCTTGACGGCGCGGCCATGGCGGCCATTCTCCTGACCAATACGAACCCCCTCGGGGTTATAGCCGTAGGCACCAAAGGGACTGGTGCCGGCAGTGCCAATCCATTGATTGCCGCCTTGATGGCGTTTTTTCTGTTCTTCCAGCCGTTTCCGCAACTTTTCCATTAATTGTTTAAAACTGCCCTGACTTTCAATCTTGGCGCGCTCTTGCTCAGACAGATAGAGTTCTGCCATTTTACGCAACCATTGTTCGGGGATGTTAATCCCATCGTCATCGGCAACAAATTGAATGCCTTCAAACACGCTGCCAAAGACTTTATCAAATTTATCCAGCTTGCTTTCATCTTTGACAAAGGCAGAGCGCGCCAAGTAGTAAAAATCATCCACTTTATAGGAGGCACATCCGGCTTTCAGCGCCTCCATCAGCATCAGGTATTCTTTGATGCTGACGGGGATGCCGTTATCCTTGAGCGCATAAAAGAATTTGATGAACATGAACCGTTAGCCCCTGCGTTTGTTCATAAAAGCCAGACGTTCAAACAGGTGAATATCTTGCTCGTTCTTCAGCAACGCACCATGCAGCGGCGGGATTAATTTGTTGGGGTCTCTGCTCTTTAGCACCTCAAGGGGTAATTCCTCTGTCATTAACAGTTTTAACCAGTCCAGTAGTTCTGATGTGGACGGTTTTTTCTTGACACCCGGCACATCGCGCATGTCATAGAAAATAGTCAACGCTTCGCGCACCAATGATTTTTGAATACCAGGGAAGTGAACGTCAACAATCTCAGCCATGGTGTCGGCATCAGGAAACTGGATGTAGTGGAAAAAACAGCGGCGCAAGAAAGCATCGGGTAATTCTTTTTCATTATTCGAAGTAATCATGACAATGGGGCGGTGGGTGGCCTTGATGGTTTCGCCAGTCTCGTAGACATGAAACTCCATACGATCGAGCTCCAGCAGCAGGTCATTGGGAAATTCAATATCCGCCTTGTCAATTTCATCAATCAGCAATACAGGAAGCTTCTCTGACGCAAAGGCCTCCCACAATTTGCCCTTACGGATATAATTGCGGATATCCTTGACTCTCTCGTCACCGAGTTGGCTATCACGCAAACGCGATACAGCATCATACTCATACAAGCCCTGTTGCGCCTTAGTAGTGGACTTAATATGCCATTCGATCAGCTCCACGCCAAAGGCCCTGGCCACCTCTTCAGCCAGCACTGTCTTGCCGGTACCCGGTTCGCCCTTAATCAACAGCGGACGGCGCAAGGTGGCGGCCGCATTGACGGCAACTTTCAGATCATCGGTGGCGACGTAACTGTCTGTTCCTGTAAATTTCATAAGAAACCCTTTGTGACATACTGATTGTTAACGTCCTTCATAAGAAGTTGTTTATAATCATGGGCTTTAACCGCTGGTAAAAGCCGCCTGTTTTGAGCTTTCCTTCGTTACAGACTCCTAGCCCGGATATTTCATAAACATGCTCCTGGCCTTGCTCGCTCCTTGCGGCTCTAAGGGCAGTTTATGAAATATCCGGGCTAGCTCTCAGAAAACCGAAAAACAGGCAGCCTTCCCATGGGTTTACTTTTCAAAAAATATCATAAACCGCTTCTAAGTAAACTATTCGATCCATTGACCAACTATCAACCTCAGTATCGAATCGTAGTGACTGCAAACGTGCTTATATCAGCATAGTCATTGTTTAAATTGACTGGGCCTTACCCCTGTTATCACCAGGGCAAAGGCATAGACCACCATACCTGAAACCACGACAATACCTGTATCCATTATCCGCTCAGAAAGCGATGCGGTTAACCAGTCACTCACCTCCCCTTTCAAAGCAATTAATATACCCGCCATAGCCGCATTTGCCAGCAGCAGCTGAACACCATAACGCCACCAACCCTTCAATGGCTTGAATATCTGTGTTTTTCGCAGTCCCCAGTAGAGTAAACCCGCATTCAAAAAGGCTGACAGTGCCGTAGCCAGGGCCAAACCCGCATGAGCCAGAGGAAAGACCAGAATCACGTTAAATACCATATTGGCGACCATCGCTTTAATGGCTATTTTTACCGGTGTTTTCATATCCTGACGGGCAAAATACCCCGGTGCCAACACCTTAATCAGCATAAAAGCAACCAGTCCCAGGGCGTAGGCCCTCAGGCTTATGGCAGACATTACAACATCCTTGTCCGTCATCTCACCGTAATGAAACAACGTCGCAATCAAAGGCTCTGCCAGGATAAACAGTGCCACACTTGCAGGGAGGCCAATCAGTAACACCAAGCGCAACGCCCAATCCAGTGTTTGAGAAAATTGCCCTTCATTATCCCCGGCATGCCCACGGGACAAGCTCGGTAAAATAACCGTAGCAATAGCGATACCAAAAACACCCAGGGGTAACTCGGATAAACGGTCTGAATAATACAGCCAGGAAACACTGCCCGTCTGAAGGAAAGAGGCCAGTACCGTATCCAGTAATAAGTTAATCTGACTGACCGAAACACCAAATAATGCTGGCACCATCAGCTTCATTATCTGCCTTACCCCTTCATGCTTAGGGTCCCAACGCGGTGCCGGCAATAAGCGGATATGCCATAAAAAAGGCAATTGCAGCAACAGTTGCGCAATACCCGCAATGACAACGGCCCAGGCAAGGGCAATCACGGGGTCAGAAAACCAGGGCGTCAAATAGAGCGTTGCGCCAATCAAACTCAAATTAAGCAAAACCGGTGTAAAGGCGGGCGTAGCAAACCGGCCGTAACTGTTCAAAACAGCACCTGCCAACCCTGTTAGTGATATCAATAATAAGTAAGGAAACGTTATACGGAGCATCCCGCCTGCCAGCGCCAACTTATAGGGATCACTGTGAAACCCCGGAGCAAACAGGCTGATCAGCCAGGGAGAAAGTAGCATGCACAATACCGTGACCATCAGCAATGTGCCAGCTAGCGTACCACTAACCCGGCTGACTAACAGCCTGACCTCATCAAAAGACCGCTGAGTGCGATACTGGGATAAAACGGGGACAAACGCTTGAGAAAAGGCACCCTCTGCAAATAGCCGCCTGAGAAAATTAGGGATTTTAAACGCCACAAAAAAGGCATCAGCCGATGCTGTTGAGCCAAAATAACCGGCAATAACGATATCCCGCACTAAGCCCAATACTCTTGAGAACATAGTCATAATGCCGACCAGAACGCTGGACTTCAATAGTCCAGGTGAAGTGCTTCCATTTTTTTCAGGAGGACTTTCAGACATGGGAGAATAGGCCTTCAAGCTGAACAAATAATCAATTGATCTCACAGAGTCTATGCGATAACAAGGCTAATAGGCCATTCCCAGGCCACGCCGACACAGCATCAGAAATCTTCTGCTACAGCAAAAAACCCTGACAGCATGCGCTGTCAGGGTTTTCTATCAGGTGCCTGGCGATGAACAACTCTCACAGGCCGGGAACCCCACGCTACCATCGGCGATATGTCGTTTCACTACCGAGTTTGGAATGGAGTCAGATGGTTCCAACAGTCTGTAGTCGCCAGACGAAAGAGCGTTTATCTCTTGCCTGGAGTCTGGTTTTAAGGAGCCTTATTGCTAAACACGCTTCTATGAGCCTATCGGACTTATGCTTTCGAGCATAAAATTCAGTAGAGCGAGCCAGATTTTTCGATGGATTTGTGCGAATAGTTGACCTATTTAAGCAAATTGATCGGACATTCTGGCCGCACTTTCTCGCACTTTCTCGCACTTTCTGGATTTTAGGCCGAAATTGTCTTAAGTCCGACAGGCTCCTAATACGCCGCCTCGGATCACTCCACTTGAGAGTGTCTCAGAAGCCGTCTTAAGAAGCAGTCTTAAAAGTCATGTCCTACTACGGCTACGATAAATGGATCTAAAAAGTCGCTTTTGTTCGTCAAATAGTCCCGCTATTCTCCTCACAAAAGCGACTTTTTATCCGCCATTTCTCGCAGTC